>JAUWXC010000025.1 GCA_030616565.1 Methanocellales archaeon
TGAAAAGCATAGGCGTTGGTTGCGTTGCGAAGACATCCAAATACGACCTGCACATTCGCGAGCCCCCGGCGATCAATCCCAAGCGCTGTACAAAGTGCGGCGCCTGCGTTGAGATATGCCCGGTTGATGCCATAAAAGATTGGAAGATAGACCCTGCAAAGTGCATCCGCTGTCAGGGATGCGCCGAGGTATGCGAAGGCGCCATACCCCTCAACTGGGTTTCGTCCCGGGACCTTTCCAAGCGATTCGTGGATTGCGCCAAGGCAGTCATCGACTGTGTCGGAAAGGAGAATTTTAGGTATGTGAACTTTCTGCTCGACATCACGCCGCACTGCGACTGCTGTCCTTACTCGGACAATCCCATCGTACCCGACCTAGGAATTCTTGCATCGGATGACATACTCGCGATCGATAAGGCGTCGGTGGACATGGTGAATCAGGCTCCAATACTTCCAAACTCAATGGCAAAGCGCGATGAGGATAAATTCCACGGCATCTTCGAGTGGGCGCACTCTAACTATCAATTAAAGGCGGCGGAAAAACTGGGACTCGGCTCGATGACGTATGAGATCATCAAGGTGGAATGAGCTACTCCGTCTGCGCAAGCCAGATGCCCACTATGACCAAAACACCGCATACGATTTGATAAGGATAAATTCGCTCTGACAGGAATACCGATGCCTGAATGACGGCGAACACGGGTATGAGAAACGTGAAGAAATTCGTCTTTGACGCCTCCAACTCCTTGAGCGCTTCGAAATATAATAGGGTTCCAATAACGGTGCAGAGAATTGACAGTCCCAGTACGACGCCCCATATGTTTACCGAATACGCGAGCTCTACGGGCTCGACTGTTATGGAAATGATGTTCAACAGCACTGTCCCCATAAGCGTGCTGGTCGCCAAGATGAGCAGGGGGCTATTATTTGCAACGATCTTTTTGCCGATGATGGTATAGATCGAGTAGCATACCGCCGAGAATATGAGCATCAGATTGCCATAGAAGACCATTGAATCCCCAAGGGGTGAAAAACCGCCATTGAGCGAGATGATGGTAACGCCTATCAACGAGAGTGCCAAGCCGGACATTTTTCTATAACCGAGCGACTCATGCAGGAATATCGATGCTAGAATCAACGTGAATGCAGGACTGCTGTTTTGCAAAATGCTCGACATGGATGCCGTTATATAGCGCATGCCGAGGTTCTGCGATATGTTCGGGAGCGTGACGCCCACGATTCCCAATGCCAATAACATGGCGAAGTTATCTTTCGTGAACGTCTTGATCTGGCGCATCTCAAATTTGGCTAGCGCACAGCCCGCGAATATTACTGTGGCAATAGAAAATCGCAGCGCCGCCAAGTAGATCGGTGTCACTTCTGTCAATCCGATCTTGACGAGAACGAACGACGCCGACCAGAGCAGTACCGCCGCTAAAATCGATGCGTAAGCCTTTGGTGAAGTCATAAAACATCATACGCCTGCTAAGTTTTATTTGGTTGTGCGTATACCTCTCTTTATCATATATGAAACTAAGGAAAATAAGGAAAAAGGTTAGAGACTACTTTGAGATTACCGGGCTGTCCGAGATCGCGAGACGATATTTTGTCATGAATGCCTTTGACGGCGCTCTAACGATGATGGGTATCATCATAGGGGCGTTCATCTCAGGTGTTATGGATTATAGGATAATCATCGGTACTGGCATAACTGCAAGTCTTGCGATGGGCATCTCCGGGGTTAGCGGCGCCTACATGACCGAGAAGGCAGAACGCATTAGAGACCTCAAGCAACTGGAAAGCGCGCTGCTGGTTAACCTAAAGGCCACAAAACATGGAAAGGCGACCAGATTTGCATGGTTCTTTGCCGCATTCGTCGATGGAGCGAGTCCTGCGCTGGCAGCGATGTTCGTCATATCCCCGTTCTTCTTGGTCGCATATGGGTTAATGCCCGAGATTCAGGCGTTCTGGGCATCCATGGTCATGGCGTTTTTAGTCCTGTTTGGATTGGGGGCGCATTTAGCAAGGACGAGTGATGAGAGTATGTGGAAGTATGGCATCCAGATGCTTGTCGTTGGTTTGATAACTGCAGTTGCGTGCATGGGCATTGCATTATTCCTCGGAAGATGAGGGCAGAGTTGTGGTAGGTGATCGACCTGATAATCGACATCCTGTTATGGACATGGAAGTTCACAAAAGAGGCTGCACCCTGGTTGTTGATGGGATTCCTGTTCGCAGGACTGCTGAAGGCGTTCGTTCCCTCTGAGATCATTCTGAGATATCTGGGCAAAAGGGATCTGCGATCGATTCTAACAGCAACCTTGGTCGGAATTCCGCTGCCATTATGCTCCTGTGGAGTCATCCCCACTGGCATGAGTTTGTACAAATCCGGGGCTTCTAAAGCCTCAACCCTGGCATTCTTCATAGCAACGCCCGCGACGACCATCACCACCATCCTGATTGCTGTAGGAATGTTGGGATGGAGATTCGCCCTGGCAGAGATCTTAACCTGTTTTGGGGTGGCAATTGCAACAGGTCTCATGGCTTGGATTTTTCTGAAAGAGAGCGAGACAGTCAAACCGGCAGAAAGGAGGCATAATGTCAATATCCCTGCCAAGAGACGTAGACTCGGAGATGGAATAAAAGCAATGCTGCACTATGGTTTTGTCGATATGGTGGACGATATAGGTCTGTATATACTCATAGGGCTTCTAGGAGCGGGAATAATCGCTGCCCTAGCTCCTACTGATTTAATCCAGCAATACCTGGGGCGAGGATTGCTGCCGCTGGTAATAATGGTCATAATCGGTACTCCCATGTACATTTGCTCAACGGGTTCGGTTCCTTTTGTCGCCGCTCTCATCGAGAAGGGGATGAATCCATGCGCAGGACTGGTGTTTTTGATCGTCGGTCCTGCGACCAATCTGTCCACGATCCTTGTGATAGCGAAGTCGATGGGCAGGAAGACGGCCGCGCTCTACATCAGCTCCATAATCGTCTTCTCGATCCTGATTGCATATTCCTTTGGCCTGGGGGGATGGCTATGATAAAGACGATCTGCGCTTTGGTGCTGCTCGGTCTGATTGGATACATACAGTTAAGGAAAATTCTGGCCAAAAAAGAGGTCATGAAGTGTGCATCTTGCGGAAGGACGATCATCGAAAGACCTGTCAGAAAAGAGATTGGGGGAAAAGAGCTGGTGTTTTGCTGCGAACATTGCGCGGAAGCGTATGTCGATTAGAACTCGCACATTTTAATCAAACGCTTCGCCCATTGAAGTTTCTTTTTCTTGGTAGGGTTAACGCCGGCATCCTCAAAATCAAATCCGAGAAGGGTGACACTTTTCGCGCCAAAGTGATGTGCCATGAACACGCATCTATCACCATCGGTGAAGCCTCCGAAGTTATGGACGTTTTTCAGTGGTGTGGATTGTGTGCTTCCGATCACGTGATTGAGTAACGGTACATATCGCTTTATAGCGGGAACGTTATCGCCGTGCGCGTGTACGACGATGATACTTCCAAGCCTATCAGCGGAAATGATGTCATCCATGTTTCCATCCAGGTCTGTGACGACTATGTCAGGAAGTATTGCGTGATTCAACAGCGTTGAGGTTGCGCCGTTCGCAGCGATGACGATCTTGCCAGAAATATCAATGCTCTCAAGTTCACTCCTGAGAGAGAGTGCGTTTCCGCAAACGATGATGGACTTTTGATGAAGCAATTTGCGCAACCTCTGGGTGCTGAGCGAACGATCGTTCAACAATTTGGCTAAAATCTTGGCTGAGCGCTCATCCTTGCTCCTGTCAAAGCCAAAATGCTTCAAAATTTCCTGATAAATCGGTTCCCAGTCTGCGAAGTTCATATCAGCGCCACTACTAATTCAGTCCGTCCACTTTTTATTTCTCATCTTCTACTTCCCAACACCAAACTCCATCTCAACGTCTTCCACGATCCATTTCTTTACCAAGTCGCCTTTTACCTTAATCTCAGGAGCGATATCCAACTTTCGTGCCCTGACCTCGGTGGAGATGAACGTTTTCCGGTTTTCTATGAGGCGCACGACATCCTCGCTTTTGATCTGCACAAGCACGTTTATCTCATCCTCCACGTTCAGGTCTAGCTCTTTCCTCATGTCCTGAATGCGCCTGATGACCTCCTTGGTAAATCCCTCTGCTTTTATCTCCTCGGTCAGAGAGACATCCACGTAAACCCCTCCTTTGGTGAACTCACCAGCGAAGATGTTCTCCGGCAGGGATTCAACGAAATTCACCATGTCCTTGGTGATTTTAACCTCGCCTTTAGCCAATTTGAGCTTGTAGCCTTTTCCGATCTTCCTGCTCAACTCTCTTCCATCAAGTTTTTTCAGTTCGCTGATGACTTCTTCAGTCCTATCCTTGAACGTTGGCCCGAGGACGCTTCGGTCCGGAATGACCTTCGGTGATGCCTCGCTCCATTTTTCCCCAACGTCGAGCAACTCAATTTCCTTCGTGTTCGCCTGTTCTTTGATGACCTTTTCGAATGAGTCGACGGCATCGATTACGACCTCAAACCTGGGCGAGATGATGATTCGCCGCACGGGCCATCTTAATTTTCGCTTCGCTTCCTGCCTCGCAGATGATACGGCTTCTACGATCTCTCTGGCAAAGCTCATGTGTCTTTCTAGCCCAGCATTGATCAACGTTTCATCCGGAGCTGGCCAGTCGCACATATGCACGGTGGGCTTAGCAGCTATAAGATTTTGATACATCCCTTCCGCGATGAAGGGCGTGAAAGGTGCCATCAATTTAATGACCGTCTCCATGACGTCGTATATCACGCGATATGCGGCGAGTTTGTCTGGATCTTCTGCTTCGATCCAGGTCCTGGGACGTATCAGCTGGATATACCATCTCGATAAATCCTCGAGGATGAAGTTCTGCAGGATCCGGGCTGCTCTGTGCAGCTCGTATCCATCCATCGCATCCTCCACGTCCCTGATTAAGGATTGCGTTCTGGAAAGGATCCACTCATCTTCTGGACGCAAGTTCCTCTTCACCTCATCTAGGGATATGGCGGTCGGGTCGAACCCATCGAGCACCATGTAAGGTAAAGGAAACCGATAGACGTTCCATAGAATGTTTAACATGCGATGCACGTTCTGCACTTCTTCCCAGTTGAATCTGATGTCTTCCCACGGTGCATTCGCAAGCAGCAAATAGAAGCGTAGCGTGTCCGCACCATATTTTTCTATGACGTCCTCTGGCGCAACCACGTTACCCAGACTCTTGGACATCTTTCTTCCTTCCTCGTCCAGGGTGAAGCCGTGCATCAGCACGCTCTTATATGGTGCAGCATCGAACGCGACCATGGACGCTCCCAGTTGCGAGTAGAACCACCCCCTCGTCTGGTCATGACCTTCGGTGATGAAATCAGGAGGCCATAGCTCCTTGAACTTCTTCTCATCATGCGGATAATTCAACGTGGCCCAGGATGCCACAGCAGAATCAAACCACACATCGAACACATCCTCTACACGCTTCATAGACCCTCCACACTTGCATTTTAGTTGTATCTCATCCACATATGGCTTGTGAAGCTCGACTTTGCCCGATATATTTGCTTTTTTCCTGAGCTCGCCCATTGAGCCAATAACCTCCACCGTACCACATTCGCACACCCAAATCGGCAGGGGAGTACCCCAGTAGCGCTGCCTGGAGATGCACCAATCCCGTGCAGAGGAAACCCAGTCTTTAAACCTGGCGGATCCAGCCCATTCAGGATACCATTTTACCTGCTTAATGGCATCGAGCATTTGATCTTTAAGAGATGAGACCTTGAGGAACCACTGCCTTGTCGCCAGATATATGATGGGCGTCTCGCAGCGCCAGCAATGACCGTATCGATGGGTTATTTCGCCCTGCGCAAGTAGAGCGTTCTTTTCGCTAAGATCGTGCCTGACCTGGGGGTTTGCCTCGAAAACCTGTTTGCCCGCGTAGACTCCTACCTCCTTCGTAAAACGACCGGTTGGCCCCACCGGACAGAAGATCGGAAGCCCGTGTTCAATGCCGAGCAGGAAATCGTCTAAACCATGTCCTGGTGCGATGTGCACACATCCGGTGTTCTCCACTTCGGGAGAGATCTCCAGCGTGACAAAGCCCGCTGTGTATACAGCGTGCTCGATTTCGCGCTGCTCTGGAATCATGTCAGCAAGAGGATGCTGATATTTCATGCCTGCTAGCTCTGCACCAGAAAACTTCTCTAGCACTTCATAGTCTTTATAACGACCTTCCAGGACTTGATCCACCAGCCCGGAGGCAAGAATCAGTATTTCTTCCTTTTCGTTGCGAACCCTCACTCTGGCATACTCAAATCTTGGATGAACGGCGATTGCCACATTGGCCGGAATCGTCCAGGGCGTGGTCGTCCAGATCACGATGTATGTATCCTTCTCGCCCACAACCGGAAATTTGACATAAATCGAAGGGTCAGTCCTGTCCTTGTACTCGACCTCAGAATCCGCTATAGCAGTTTCGCATCTGGGGCACCAGTTCACGACTCTCCTGCCCTGCTCAAGCAAACCCTTCTCATGCGCCTGTTTCAGCGTCCACCATGCCGCCTCGATATATTCATCAGCGATCGTCATGTAGGGATTTTCCCAGTCAAGCCACACTCCCAGGCGTTGAAACTGCGCAGTCATCTGATTCTTGTGCTGAAGGGCGAAGCGCTTACACGTATCTATGAATTTGTCCACCCCGTATGCCTCGATATCTTTTTTGGACTTGAAGCCCAGGGACTCTTCGACCTTGACCTCAATGGGCAATCCGTGCATATCCCATCCTGCCCTGTCGAGGACGTCAAATCCTTTCATCGATTTATAGCGGAGCACGACATCCTTGATGATTTTGTTCCACGCCGTTCCAAGATGGATGCTCCCCGTGGTGTAGGGCGGTCCGTCTACGAAAAAGAACTGGCGCCCACCCCTTCGGTGTTCTCGTGTGCTGGAATACGCTCGTGCATCATCCCATAACTTGATAACGCTCTTCTCTACCCTCTGCGGATCGTAATGGCTTGGTACTTTCTTGATCACATTCATTCCCCTAAGACTATCGCGTTTCTGAATTGACATCATCACAATTGAAGATTTCGATACATGTGAGTTTAATTGAGGAAAAATATAATATGAGTTACCGCGTATTGCTTCAATAAGGTATGCACTAATGTCAATAAACTGGCTTGAATTACTAAAATTATCACACCTACTATGTTTTTCTATACTTCTACTTATGGTAATCGATGTCGCTTTTAAATGCCGTAAGGTCGACTTGGAACTATTCAGGGCGCAGGTATTTTTGAACAAACCACTATTGAAAAAGACATTGTTTATCCTCATTTTTGCGTTGGTATTGGTGACGTTACATGAAGTCATAGAGTACTATACTAGCCGTATTGGAATAACAGCTTGTTACATCTGTGAGTCCATTGAGGTGGTCCTCATACTATATCTCATCATAGCGACCTTCGGCTGGCGTAAAATAATTCTGAGATGCATACCTGAAAAATAGTTAATCTTGTCTACTTACAGATTGTAAATGCATCCAACAGCGAGCACGAAAGGTTAAGTTCTTGAACTCCAATATTACGACGTAATGTTGGAGGGGTCACCATCAACGAGGAAATCTGGACCGAAAAATATCGACCAAGGACGTTAGGTGAGGTCGTTGGACAGGATTCAATTATCGAGCGCTTGAAATCGTACGTGAAGGCCGGTAGCCTGCCGCACTTGCTCTTTGCCGGTCCTCCTGGCGTGGGAAAGACGGCGGCAGCCATTGCCCTCGCAAGAGATATGTTTGGGGAGGGGTGGAGAAACAATTTTACAGAACTCAACGCCTCGGATGAAAGGGGTATAGATGTCGTGAGGAACAAGATCAAGACCTTCGCACGAACCGCCCCTTTGGGAAAGGCAACGTTCAAAATCATCTTTCTTGATGAGTCTGACGCGCTCACGCCTGATGCGCAATCCGCGCTGAGACGGACGATGGAGCGATTTACCACCACGTGCAGATTCATCCTGAGTTGTAACTACTCCTCCAAGGTCATCGAACCCATACAGTCCAGGTGTGCGGTATATAGATTCAGACCGATAGCTGACAAAGACATCGAGAAACGCGTTAAGCACATCACAAGGGAAGAGAAGCTAAACCTTGCCGACGACGGGCTGGAGGCGATCAAGTATGTGGCAAGGGGGGATATGCGCAGGGCCATCAATACGCTACAGTCAGCGGCAGTTCTCGGCAAGAAAATCGATGCAGAGACGATATATCAGACGGTTGCAATGGCGCGCCCAGAAGAGGTAAACGAGTTGATCGAGCTCGCGCTGAAGGGCGATTTCATGAAGGCAAGGGACAAGCTGGATGTGTTATTGATCGACCAGGGTTTATCGGGAGAGGATGTAATAGACCAGGTTCATAGGGCGACGATGAATCTGGGCGGGATATCAGAGAATATGAGGGTCGAACTGCTTGACAAGATCGGCGAGACCGATTTCAGGCTGACGGAAGGCGCAAACGAAAGAATACAGTTAGAGGCGCTGATAGCGCACTTCATGCTGGCTGGGAAGAAGTAGGGGTTCCAAAAAGATATATAGGACGATGTGAAATCTCTATGTGAACCGTGGCTGAGTGGAAGGCGATGGAACCGATATTAATTGCAAACTACCTAAAAGCGGTCGCTTGGCTTCTAGCAGCTGTATACAGTTTTCGATTTAGAAAAATCATGAGGGGCGGTTCCACCGCGTGGACATTGATCGCGCTGAGCTGTTTCGTCATAGTCATCCGCCAGATTATCAAGGACGTTCTCCTGATTAGAGCTGTGCCAGCAGCGATATACTATGAGTTCATCGCAATTCCGATCGCAGCGATCCTGTGGGGTGGCGCCATCGCCCTGATATACCTGAACTTTGAGGTGATCAAGGAATGGGGGCGGTATTCAGCGCCCAAGATCGTCGCTTTGATCATGGTTTTAGTTTTTGTGGCAACAATGGCGTTCAATGGCATTCACGCTGCAGAGACGGTTGAAAGGTATGACATTGGAGAGATATCCAAGATCAGGGCGGATGTGCCAACGAGAAGCTTGGGTAACGCTCTTTGGCTCATCTCATTTGCCCTGACAATCGTCGTCCTGGAGTTCGTGTTGCTGGGAGAGAGGGGGCTGCCGGGCTATGAGGTGATAGGAGTTGCATTTCGAGTATTGATACTTGCCAGCATACTCGGCCTCATCTGGAAGGGGTGGGGTCTGTACATCGATAATATGTATATAAAATTGCCCCTTATGTGGGATGTGGTTAAGAAGATGACCGAAGTGTGCACTGCGTGTGCA
>JAUWXC010000099.1 GCA_030616565.1 Methanocellales archaeon
GATGTGACATTCGGCACAGAACTCAGGGGATTCGGTATAATGGAGCATGGTCAGTGCCCCAAAGCCAGCGATGGCAAGAAGCACGATGAAAACGATGATTATGTTCAATCGTTTGGATGTCATGCTATCCTACACCTCTTAACAAACATCAAGCGCTATCCATATAAATTTTTTGTATTTGACTTACGATTACCTAGCGCTGATTCTTGGCGTATGTGGATCGGTATGGCACTTCATGCATCCCCAGTGTTCTTCGACATGACACCACGAGCAACCATCCTGCATGGGGTGATAGTGATTGAAATGACATCCTGGAGAAGTGCACTTCCTTGCCTGTGCATGTACAGGATGGCAATAGACGCAACTCTTTTTGAAATCATAGGTATACGTACGCATGGCATCCTTGTGCTCGCCTACAAACGTGTTATGCGCCTCATTGCGACTCGCCAGCGCAGAATATTGTTCGGCATGACAGGCTCTGCAAAGCTTCTTGGATACGTCAGGCGAGAAGGTGAGTTCACCACTTATATCGTGTGGGCTTCCATGGCACAATATGCAATTAGAATTGTCAGTCTCTGTTTTTGTGTGGGGCTCGTGGCAATAAATACAGTTGGGAAAAGAAGCGTGCTGAACATGACATCCCCTGCACTTCATGGGCTCATGCGCGCCGGTGAGAGACGTGCCATGGCAAACCGAGCAATTATATGTAAAAAAGTCTGAGAGTCCCGTCTCCTTGTGTGGGTGATGGCATGAGATGCAATCTTCCATACCCAGATGAGGATTGACGCCATTCATCGTTTGCTCCAGATAATCTGGATGACATCTAATGCATCGCTCACCTGGCACGTCGCATGCCGGCGTCTCATATTCATCCAAGATATACAATAAGACCATGTTGGCTACGAATTTTCTCGCCTCCACCCTGCCAAGAACGTCGGATTCAAAGTGACAATCATAACACTTGATGCCTGCTTGATTGTGCGCATATGGTATCGGATCGCTGGAGATGGAATAATTAAGATAATAAGACTCCATGACGTGACACGAGCCGCAAAATGCGTTCTCCTTTGTAAAATGGATGGCCTGGACGGTAGCTGCACAGCCGATGACCAAAAAAAGGAGGAATAAGATTATTATGAGTTTTTTTTGGTTCATCGTCTTCCACCATCATCTGCGGTTATCGGATGACGCGAGGTCCTGGTGGTGAGTCTGATTATCAGTAAACTGAGTTCATAGAACAAAACCATCGGAAGCCCTATCATCAACTGAGATACCACATCTGGAGGCGTGATCATCGCCGCCGAGAGGAATATGAGAATGACGGCATGTTTCCTGTGCCCTGCCAGCGTCTGATACTCTACTAAACCAGACCGCACTAACAGAGGCAACACTATCGGCATTTCAAAAACCAGTCCAAAGGCTACAGACATCATAACCACGAAATGAATGTACGACTCCAACGACCAATGGCTCATCGCTCCCGTACCCGCCGCGAGCATATTCAGAAATCCAAGTACAATTGGCAGCATGATGAAGTACGAGTAAGAGATACCGAGCAAGAACATGACCGCAGCCAAGACGCCAACGAGAAGTGTGAACGATTTTTTCGCGCTGCCCACTACACCCCTCTCTTTCAACGCTCCGCGCGCGTAGTATGCCATGAACGGCAATGCGAGGAGAATACCAACGGTCAGAGCCATTTTCAACTCCAGCAATATCGCCTCGGCGGGCGTGAGAACGATGACCTGCACGTCAGGTGGCGTTATGTCCGCCTTGATCCTGTTCAGCACATGACCCATAAAAGGAAAGGACCCCAGCGTTCCTATTCCTATCACCATCGCTATGTACATCAACTTTCTTCGCAGTTTTACCAAAACGAAGTTGAAGTCATTAAGTGCCAACTTTAATCCTCCGCATCCTGCATGTGGTGCTTCAACATTATTAGCCCTATCCATAGTATTAAGTTTGGGGATGATAACATCCTATTTCGCTGGTAAAATGAGCGCTACCAAACGATACGATGCCCCACCCGGCGATAAGGAGCTGCCGTTAGTGGAGCATGTCGTGGAGCTGCGACACAGGCTGCTCATCATCATGGGTGTGGTGGCACTCATAACCATAATTGTAATTCCTTTCTCAGACGGACTGCTTCGCATAATATGGAATGACCTAATCCCATCGAATGTGGACATGGTGTTCTACGGACCCTGGGAGATCGTCAAGGTGAGAATTACTCTTTCGCTCATATGCGCCTCGATCGTCGGCATACCACTGCTCATGTATGAGGTGGCAGCGTTCATGAATCCTGGATTGTATCCAAGCGAGAGGCGATTTCTTTTAATCGTCATACCTTTTTCGCTGATCTTATTCATTGCGGGCGCCCTTCTTGGCTATTTTGTACTGCTTCCGCTCTTACTTCGTGTCTTGATATTTCACTCCGGTAACGTCGCTGTAGCACAACTCTCGGTAGGAAAAACGTTCTCGATGGTTACGACGATACTCGCTGGCTTGGGCATCGTATTTCAATTTCCGCTGCTGGTGGTGCTTGCGGTGAAGATGGAACTAGTGAAATATGAGACGCTGAAGGAGAAGCGATGGTGGGTCTATGCTGCCCTGTTAGCGTTTGCGGTATTCATATCGCCCGACCCTACGGCGATTTCGCAATTAGTGGTGGCGGTCGTGTTAGTAGCGCTATTCGAGGTTAGTTTATTAATAGCGCGATTTCTATAAGAAAGGATGTGGCAGGGATGATTTTGATTAAGGGGCTGTCAAAGGTCTTCGGCAACAACGTTGCCTTAAAAGAGATTAATCTCGAAGTGAAAAAAGGTGAGTTTATAGCGCTCTTCGGTCCCAACGGCGCTGGCAAAACAACGCTCATTAAAACCATGTCGACGTTAATTGCTCCAACGTCGGGCGCCGTCGTGATAGATGGGTACGACATAAGGGAGGAGTCCATCGAAGTGCGCAAAAGGATTGGTGTCATCTCGCATGAAACATACCTCTACGAGGATTTGACAGCGCGCGAAAATCTCCAGTTTTACGGCAGGATGTACGAAGTAGATGATTTAGAAGAGCGCGTATCCAATGTGATATCAGAGGTTGGGCTATCGCTCAGGTCAGATGACTTAGTAAGGACATTTTCCAGGGGCATGAAACAGCGACTCTCGATAGCAAGGGCAGTACTTCACGACCCGCCCACATTGCTCCTGGATGAGCCTTACACAGGGCTAGACCCACATGCGGTTGCAACCTTTGACAGGATTCTAGAGAAGTCAGGTGTCTCAAAGAAGACGGTAGTTATGACCACCCACATGATAGGTAGGGGGATTGAGATGTGCGATAGGGTGGCGATATTGCGCAGTGGGGAGATCGTCTACGATGCGCCAAGAGAGCAGATTCATGATGAAGAAGACTTCAAATCGATTTACGAGTCCTGCGTGGGAGAGGAGTTATGAGGCGTTGTCTGAACATAGC
>JAUWXC010000047.1 GCA_030616565.1 Methanocellales archaeon
CGGCGGGAATATTGTTATGCGCGGTCTTTTTCATATCAGCATCAACGCCCGCAACCGTCACCCCCGGACAGGATTTCGCAAAGGTTCAGCTGAAGAAGTATGGCCAGGACGTGCTCACGCTCTTTTCATATGAGGATACGAACGTAGCCGGAGGAGTCCTGGAGTACACGCTGTACAGGGAATGGGACGACGTCAAATGGGAGCACGATGAGGGGGGGGAGAGCATGGAACAGGGAGGCATGTACTGGACGACCGATTACCTCTACATCGATCATGATGGTGATGATAGTGAAGGCCTCACTGTCAGATTCAAATTATATGATGAAAAGAGTGGCGTATGGAGGGATCCCAGTACGGTTAGCGGCGAACTTAAAGCTGTATGCTATGCCTGTGAGAGAAGCAAGTTCACAATCTCAAGTACCACTGACAGTCTTGAATTTGAGCATGAAGGAAGAATGTTGGATTATACTATAAGCATGGTTTGGTACGATGATGGCGCAGGCGGTCTTTCATCAGCTGTGCTGGTTTGGACTGATATTCAACCAGAGGACCGTGACGGTCTTCTGGAAATAGTCGCTCCGGCATTAGAAGGAGAAGAAGTGCTCCTGCAGTACAAGGAAACTGGTCAGGGTGGTTTTATCGACATATGGAAGGACCCGGACGCAAAAGGAAACAACTGGCGTGTCAATGGTGAAAAAATTAAGTATGTTGCTGGCATTACAAAAACGGATCTGGGCGACGATAAGTTCAGATTCACATTTAATGTCCCTGCGAAAGGAGCGTACGCGATCACATGGGGCAAGGGGGCATCTTTTGCCAAGCATGCCCATCCCGTATTCGTTCTGGTTGGCCCACCTGGGCTGGTGATTGGCGAGATGGCCAGCCCGCTTGAATCGGTTTTCAGAGAAGACCTAGGATACAGTCTTGCCGATCTCAATGACGATCTGCATAGCTACATCCCGGAAAACGTCGAGTTCAATCTGTATTTCTATGACAGCAGTGGCGCACTCGCTGTCAGTTACGAAGGTGAGATGAAGATAGAAAATGGCAACCCCACTGCAGAGGCGGTGACGGTGAGCTTGCCGGTGTTCGCATCCGATGGTTCTGTATATAATGTTTATACCGCTGAACTGGTGTTGTGGTACAAATGAACCTTAGAGAAAACGACCAAGCGCAAATCATCATACTCGCAGGATTCATCCTAGCGATTGGCATCATCTTTTTCAGCGTCATTCTTCATTCAGCCGCATCCGCGGGTCATCAAACGATAACACAGGAAACCAGTGATGTCAATTATGACTTCAAATGCCTGAAAAATACCTACGGCTACGTGCTGAGAACCGTTTCGAATAGGGGTACGAAAAATCCTTTTTATGGTACGGAGTTGGCAGAGGTAACAAGTTATGAGGATCAGATGATCAGGTTATACGCGCTGGAAGGATATGCCGTCACCTTTGCACCACACGACGCCGGAGATTACGATCCCGATGCAAGGACGGCGGAGGCAACGATCTCCCTCTCGGATGGTGAGACGACTTATATCGAGACGGCTACGTTTGATTTGAAATAGAATAGAGAGCTCACAGAATTATCTCGATGTCGAGCTCCTCTGCCAACTCTTTGTACCTGTTTCTGATGGTTACCTCTGTTACGCCTGCTATATCTGCCACCTCTCTTTGCGTCCTGCGCTCTCCACAGAGGATGGATGCGATATATATGGCGGCTGCCGCAACCCCTGTAGGACCTCTGCCGGACGTCAACTCCTTTTCCGCAGCCTGACGAAGTATCTCGACCGCCTTGGACTGAACGTCTCCTTTAAGATTCAACCCTGAGGTGAACCTTGGTACATAATCAGTGGGCGAGGTCGGAACGAGCTTAAGCTCCAGTTCTCTGGACACGAACCTGTATGTTCTGCCGATTTCCTTCCTGCTGACCCTTGACACCTCTGCGATTTCGCCCAACGTCCTGGGTACAGAACACTGCCTACATGCAGCATAAAGCGCAGCGGCTGCCACACCCTCTATGCTTCTCCCCCTGATCAGGTTTTTCTCCACAGCTTTCCTATAGACGACTGCTGCGGCCTCTCTCACGTTTCTGGGAAGACCTAACGCAGATGCCATCCTATCTAACTCGGACAGTGCAAATGCAAGATTTCGCTCCGTTGCATTGCTCACCCTGATCCTGCGCTGCCACTTCCTCAGCCTGTACAACTGAGCTCTGCTTCCCGAGGAGATGGATTTGCCATATGAGTCTCTATTCCTCCAGTCGATCATCGTGCTCAGACCTTTGTCGTGAATGGTATAGGTCATCGGCGCCCCCACGCGGCTCCTCTTCATTCGCTGGTCATGATCAAAAGCCCTCCACTCCGGCCCCATGTCCATAAAGTCTTCCTCGACAACCAGTCCACACTCGTTGCACACGAGCTCTGCCCTCTCATAATCATGCACGAGTTGGGCGCTTCCGCATTCAGGGCACTTGGTTTTTACCCCCGCATACTCCCCTAAAGTCCTCTCTTTTTCGATCTCTTTAACCCTCTCGGCCTTCTCAACCTCTTTTACCTTTTCGACTTCTTCCATAACTATCACCACTATTACAGGACGTAAACTCGTTGATTTTTCAGGGCACGCGCCTTCGTCGCGTCATAAAGCCTGACAGAAATGTAAGGACATTTAACGGGACCAAAAACGTCGCACACCTTCCCTATCTTCTCCATGCGTTCGGTGACGACCACAGAATTGATTTTTGGCAATCCCTTTTCAAACTGACTCCGCACGATCAAGCCTTTATGGCTTGAAGGATGGAGAACAATACCCAGTCTTTTCACGCGCCTACCCCAGAGGAATATAAAGAAAGGAATTATTCTTATATAAAGATTTCGCAAGCTTTAAATTTACTTAAGGAATTTTCGGGGATTGACATTAATCACCTTATCTGCTTCTTTTTCATCCAATCCCGCACCCCTCGCGATTTCGAGTGCTCTTTGCTTCGTTATGAGGTCTGTTGGGTTATGTGCATCCGTATTGACGACCAATGTGGCACCGACCTTGGTAGCCATTCTTGCAACGTGGCCATTGGTCAGACAATGCCCTCGTCGGGATGTGATCTCTAGGCAGATGTCATTATCGCGCGCAGCCTCAACGTCCTCAATTGTGATGAGTCCGGGATGCGCTATGATATCGACATCCTCTAGATGCGCGGCTGCACTATTGGTTCCTGGGGCAACAGGTTCTATCAGCGTCTCTCCATGTACGACGATCAGTTCTGCACCCAATTGCCTTGCCTGGGTTACTATTTTCTCGATCTTGGTAGGTGGTATATGAGTTGGTTCGACGCCAATGAGGACTTCTATATCCCATTCCTTCCCGACATCTTTCGTCCGTTTCAAGCTTCCCAGCACAGATTCGAGATTTGAAAAGTCGACGTGGTCGGTTATTCCAATCGCCGTATATCCGTGAACCGCCGCGCGACGTACCAATTCTGTGGGTAGCAGTTCACCATCGCTCAAAATCGTATGAGTATGCAAATCAATCATGGTATCCACATCCGACGCAAAAGTTATAAGTATTCCTCCTATATTTGTATTTGCTACGCAAAGGTGAAAAAGTGACAGGAATGCAACGACTGGTCCTTGATGTCCTAAAACCTCATCGGCCATCAATGATGGACCTAGCCAAACAGTTGAGTGAATTAAAAAACGTAACTGGCGTCAATCTTTCCCTGTACGAGGTGGACCAGGAGACAGAGAACGTTAAGATTACGATAGAGGGGACCGACCTCAACTACAAGAAGATAGAGAACATCATCGAGGAGCAGGGTGCAGTAATTCATAGCGTTGATGAAGTCGCAGCCGGGTCCAAATTGGTTGAAGAAGTTGAAACGCCGCAAGATAAGTAAGTCATTTCTTTTTGCGCAAGTTTTGGATTTTTCGCGCTAGGTCTCTCGCGATCTCGGACTTAGGGCCAACATCATCCACCCATATTCGCCCGCTGATTTCCCACCATGACCCAGGGTATGCCTTGTCAGGCTCCACCTCTGGATGCAGGTCCAACTTTTTGGCTGCAGCTTCGAGCTCATTTAACCGTGGCTCGTGAACGGCATCCTCACTTGAGATGATTCTGCCCCCGCTTCTGGGCTTGCTGCCATCAAGGTATACGGGCCAGATGATCGCCCTGCCCTTCTTCTTCATCGCGTATCATTTATACAATAAGCCTTTATTAGGCTTAAATAATATGTGGTCAACATTGCTACCAAAGGTGGTCACTTGCACGAGGTAACCGTGGACGTTGGGAAGGACATACTTGCCGCCAATAGAAAGGAGGCGGAGAGAAATCTCGCGGTATTGAATCAGCATGACATCAGGGCATATGACATTCTCGGCGCGATAGGCTCTGGTAAGACCGCCTTGATCGAAAAGGTCACCCCACTGCTGCAAGAGCGTGAATATAGGGTGGGCGCAGTCGCTGGAGATGTCGCTGGAGAGGACGACTATCTGCGTATGAAAAGGCTTGGCATACCTGTAGTGAACGTAAACACCGGTAAGGAATGCCATTTAGATGCGCACCTGATTCATCATGCTTTAGAGCAGTTGCCCTTGAGTGATTTGGATTTCCTATTCATCGAAAACGTCGGAAACATGGTCTGTCCAGCCGATTTCCCCCTCGGGACACACGAGCGCATGATCATCGTGAGCGTTACCGAGGGCGATGACGTCGTGCGCAAGCATCCAATGATTTTTCAGCAGTGCGCCACCGGCATCATCAATAAGATCGATCTCGCAGATGCCGTGGATGCAGATATAACACGGATGGAGGCGGACATGAAACGGGTTGCTCCATCCATACGCGTGATTAAAAGCGATCTCAAAAGAGGGGTTGGCATCAGCGAGTTTGCAGGATTGTTGGTTGATCGAAAATGATGGCTACAGCAATAGCGCATCCCATGCAGGCGCTCGTCAAGTATCACGGTCTTAAAGACTGGGAACTGAGAATACCGTTTCATGACAGCATTTCCGTCAACGTTGACGCGCTCTGGACGAAGACGAGCGTTCAATTCGGCGATTTTGAGCGGGATATCATCGAGATAAATGGCCAGCCCGTTCAGGGAGATGCTTTCCAGCGGTGTCTGGTCGTGGTGAACAGGGTAAGAGAACTGGCTGGCATAGAGGACAGGGTCAAAGTGACGTCTGAAAACAGCCTCGACTATGCGGAGGCAAAGGGGCTGGGCTTTTCCTCCTCAGGAGGGGCTGCACTGGCAGCCGCTGCGTTTAAGGCCGCACGTCTCGACGAGAAGCATGGATGGGACCTGAGACTGATATCCAGAATTGCAAGAAGGCTCGCGGGCTCTGCTTCCAGAAGCGTCGCAGGGGAGTATGCGCGCTGGTATGCCGGAAAGGACGACGAAAGTTCCTATGCAGAAAGGATTGCCACCAAATCGGATCTGGACCTTGGCATGGTGGTCGTTCCGCTCCCATCGGATGTCAGGACAGAGGAGGCGCACTCAGAGGTGATGAGTTCGCCGTTCCTGGAGGCAAGGATCAGGAGCGCCAGCACCAGGGTTGAGGAGATGGAAGCTGCAATCAAGAGCGGTGATCTGGAGAAGGTTGCATCCCTGGCAGAGGTTGACTCGCTCGAGTTACACGGTCTGACGATGACCGGAAAGCATGGACTTGTCGCATACAAACCGGAGAGCATTCAGGTGATGGGCGAAATCAGAAAGATGCGCCAGGAAGGCGTTCCCGCCTACTTCTCCATGCAGACCGGCCCCAGCATGTTCATCAACACATATCCGGAACGAATTGATGAGGTGAAGGAGCGCATAGAAGCGCTTGGGTTGAAGACGATTTCTGCTGGAGTAGGGGGGGAGGTAAAAATAGTGTGATTTATAATCACAAAACAGTTCGAGATGTGGGAATGTTAAGCAGAGTCAAACAAAAATGTGCTCATCTTCTATTTATAAAACATTGAAGAAAGGATCGTATAGAGCAAAGTGAATCCCTCCTCCTTGAAAGGTGGTGCACCTAACCTTTTCTGGTATATGAAGCCACGCCGACATATTTTTATATTTAAGTGCGTCCGCGACGGGGTTTTTTAACCTCTTTTTCCTTAG
>JAUWXC010000113.1 GCA_030616565.1 Methanocellales archaeon
ATGCATGGTATGACGATGCAGCACGTGGCGACGAGACAAGACAGATATATGTGCTTTTTGCCTAATCTATCCTTTATGGGTCTGGCAACATAAGCAAAGACGAGTCCTAGTACCAAACCGTCTATCAAAGGGGAAAAGAAATAGGCGATGACCAATAGCAGGATGAGCACAGATATTATGCTTGCAATCACCCACCTTTTGTCGATTAGATATTTCATCCCGTCTTTCCGTTTATCGCTCATGACTTATCATATCCTCTCATCCGATATGTAGATTGCGAGGTTAAAGTTCTTTTTAGTTTTTATGGTAAACTATATACTGTCAGGATTGCTTAAAAAACATCATGGCTCTTCTGATTCATGGGAAAAAAATAAATCCCACCTTTTTAATGTTGATTCTCGTCATCTCCGCTACTGCTGGCTTCTTCGGGTTTGGCTATGTGTTCATCAAACATCCCCCCATCGTTAATTCCGATGCGCTTTTGGCGATGGCGGTGATATTTTTCGTAGTATTATGCTATCTCGTCGTGCGCTATTGTGACTGAAATGCTCTTGTCTACCATCATATTCGTCTACTGTTTTATATAAATCTTTAACTTTGGTCTATATCTTTCAAATATGTATAAATACACAGGTTAGATAGCAACGTTGAAAGGGTTCGCATACCTCGTGGGGGTGGAACATGAAGAACGTGGCGTTCGATCAGAAATGGTTAGCGTTATCTTTCATTACAATTGTCCTTTTCGGATTTTTTGGGTTTGGATTTCTGGTCATTTACTGTCCGGTCGACATCAACTGTGATTTACTCCTGCTCATCATGGTATCAGTAGCACTTGCGTTATGTTATTTCCTCACTCACCACACTGATTGAATCGTCTATCTTTTAATGTGGAACTCAATTTTCCTCAATATGCCCCTAAAGGTTTGCACTTCCCGTCCTGTGAGCATCGCCCGCCCGAATATTCTGCGTAGCATCAGGAGCGTTTTGTTTCGCTTGTGCTCTGGATAGTCTATTTGGTTCAAAATAGAGTGACAGTGCTCATACAATCGCTCTAAATCATCGTGCTTAGCAAGTTCGATTCTCCCTGAGGGTGCTTCGCTTAACTCATACAAAATTATGGCTACCGCATGGGATAGATTCATCACCGGATATTCTGCGCAAGTTGGAATGCTCACAATCATGTCGCATTTTTTAATCTCCTCGTTGCTCAGTCCCATATCTTCTCTACCAAAAACCAATGATATGCCCCCTCTCTTCCCATGCAATTTCTCGCTCAGCTCCTTCGGTGTGAAGAACGGCATTCTGATATGTTCATCCTCAGTTTTTCCGGTAATTCCGGTTGTACCGATTATGATGTTCGAATTTTTCACCGCTTCCTCAAATGAATCGACGGTCTTGCAGTTATCCAAGACATCTACTGCATGCGAGGCCATAGCCCTGCAGAAATCGCCCAGCGGTGGCGGTTTTACCAATACCAGCTCTTTGAAACCAAAATTCTTCATCACCCTGGCAACCGAGCCGACGTTCCCATCATATTTCGGCTCTACAATTACAACCCTACTATCCATCTTCATACTTTCATCGCTTTTGGAATGTTGTCTATGATATCCGTTGCTAATAAACCAGCTCCCCACTTTTCGAACGCGAGATCCCCGGCCCTGCCATTTATGAAGGCTCCTGCAACGGCTGCTTCGAAGGCGCTGTTTGTTGCGTACAACGCTCCTACGATGCCAGCAAGCACATCACCCGTCCCGCCAACGGTCATGCCCGCGTTGCCAGTTTTGTTTGCCTTTACCCTTTCTCCGTCGGATATTATGTCTACCTTGCTTTTCAACAGCACTACAGCACCACTCTCTTTAGCGAACTTCTTGATTACATCGCTCCGCTTCTTCCAATCCCTTGGCAGGCGTAACTTGCCAAGCGACTCGAACTCCCCTGCATGAGGTGTTATTATCGCTCCATACAAGGGAAACTCAAGCATATCCAAGGCATCCGCATCGATTACAACCTTTTTGCACAGTGGCACGATTGCTCTAATTGCCCTAGCCGTAGGCTCGCTCTTGCCCAAACCCATGCCGATTACCACAACGTCATGTGCGGACATCAGCTCGCTTATAATTGGAACGTCATCGGGCACGAGAACATCTGATGTTAGGGACGAGATGATCAGGTTTGGAGAAAACGACGCAACGATATCTGAGACGCTCGACGGCGCGGCAACGGTCACTATGTCCGCACCGGTTCTGAGTGCTGCTAATGCTGTAAGCGCGGGTGCACCGACGTATGCGCCACCCCCTATGACGAGTATGCGCCCATTGTCGCCTTTGTGGCTTTCTGTCGTCCTTGGCGCAAGCATTTGGAGGTCTCCAGGTCCTGCGAACAATTCCGCCTCTTCTGGTATGTCGATGTCCGCTACTTTCACATTTGGCACTCCTATCAATCCTTTTTTCATTTTATGAAAGGTGACCGTCAAATCTGGATGAACTATTTTTTCACCTTTGCCCGTGTCCGGATTCATCCCACTTGGAACGTCAACCGATATCACGAACGCATTGGACGCGTTGATCAGGTCTATTGCGGTCGCTTCTGGCTCTTTGATTTTTCCCGTAATGCCCGTTCCAAAGATCGCATCGACGATCACGTCTGAGCCCATGATGCGATCCCTATCGAGGTCTTTTGGACTACACACCTCTGCCAGCGTCACTTTGGTATCTTTCAGTCCATCCCAATTAACCTTTGCCTCTTTCGTCTTTATGTCCTCGGCGCTACCGAGCAGCATCACTTGACCGTCAAAGTCTTTTAGATATCTGGCGGCAACGAACGCATCCCCGCCGTTGTTACCCCTCCCAGCGAGAATTGTGATTTTGCCTTTATCAAATCGCTTACGCACAGCATCTGCAACTGCCCTGCCAGCGTTTTCCATGAGCGTCAGGCGAGGGACACCAACGTATTCTGAGTTGACATCTATTGCCCTCATCCGTTTTGATGTGATGATTTCGGTCATGATCTCTAAGGCTATAGGCGTTCCCAGAAGTCTAAAATCACATCATCGTATATAACTTTTGGAACTATCCTGTGACTTCTCTGAAGGATTCATGGGTGTTTTCTCAGAAAAGTTTTGGGGTAATTACCAAAAGGTTTTAACCC
>JAUWXC010000006.1 GCA_030616565.1 Methanocellales archaeon
GCCGATTTGGGACAGCTATGAACTTGCGCAGGAATACCTGCCACAAAAAGGTATACCCATATTATCGCTTTCAAGTGAATCTTTCAAAGACCCCTTGAAACTTGACATAGAAGTGCAACGCTTTCTTGAAGTGGCCAGAGGAGAGTAACCGGTAGTGTCCTTGGTGTCTGAGGAAGCTTGGTTGTATGATGATATAGGGAATCGTAGAGTGCACTGTAATCTCTGTCATTTGAGATGTGAAATACCAGATGGACATCGTGGGCGGTGTAATGTCAGGGAAAATTCACAGGGGAAACTATATACCCTTGCATCAAATCGTGCGGTTGCCTTTGATTTTGCAAACATTGAGAGGATCCCCCTTTACCATTACAGTCCGGGAAGCAAGATACTGGAGATGGGGACACTGGGCTGCAATTTTCGCTGCAGTTTCTGTTGCGCTTGGCCGGTCAGCCAGAATGCTCCAGAGAAAGTGCCCTGGGAAGAATTATCACCAAAAGAAGTGGTAAAAGCAGCAAAAGAGTCCAACTGCAAAGGAATTGTGCAGACCTATACCGAGCCAACCGTTGCCATAGAGTATTGTCATGCTATTGCCGAGGAGGCGCATAAAGCCGGCGTATTCAACGCCCTCGTCACCAACGGTTATTTTACCCAAGATACGTTAGAACTGATCACTCCGGTCGTTGATGCCATTTCCTTAACACCAAAGGGTGTGTCCGACGATTTTTATCAAACGTACTGCGGCGTTCCCAGCGTGCAGCCTATCTTAGACAATGCAAAGGCTCTGTATCAGAGCGATGTACATCTTGAGATAGCATATGTTTTGATTCCCGGATACAATGATGGCAAAGCTGGGATACGAAAACTGGCCAGATTCATTCGAGAAGAGCTTGGTGAGGATGTGCCACTGGAGTTTCTCAGGTACTTTTCGAGTTACAAGATGCGTGATGTGCCCATAACGCCAGAAGTTGGACTTGAAAAAGCTCGAAAGACCGCGCTGGAGGGGGGATTAAAATACGTTTACGTCTGTAATACCTACCAAAATCCTGGAAAGAACACATACTGTCCTGTATGCAATCAGCCTTTGATTGAGCGAGTGGGCGAGCAAGTAGCAGGGTATCACATGGGGAAAGATGGCAGTTGCTCAAACTGCGGGAATAGCATACCTGTCTCTTGGTTTAATGATACGGTACCTGTCGGAGGTGACGCTGATGTTTGATGAAATAAATGAAAAAGTTGTTCAGGATGCCATCGCATTTCATGGCCATCTGTGCCCGATGTCAGTGCTCGGAGCCAGAATTGGACTGTTCGCCCTGCGAAAGTTGGGAGCGAAAAGAGCGACCGGAATCAAGCTCATCGGCATCATCTATAACGATCTATGCGCAGTTGACGGTTTTCAATTCGTTTCCTGCTGCACGGTTGGCAAGAGAACGTTGCTATTCAGAGATCATGGCTTGTTATCTGCGGACCTCTTCGATGTGAACGCTAAAAAAGGAGTACACGTTTCGTTGAAGGGGCTAAACGAACTGCCAGAAGCGATGCATCACGCCCTCGAATATGGTACGAAAATGCAGTCGTTTGTAAAAAGGTCGTTTGATTCTGAAGAAGAACGAAGGGATGCGCTACACAAGTTGAATGATGAGGCGACAGAGATAGTGGCGTCACTGGAAAATATAACGGATGAGGAGTTATTTACCGCAAGGGACATCGAATTCGTAGCGCCGCCACTTCAGACAAAGGATATGACGTTCATCGAATGCGCTAACTGCGGCGAGATAGGGCTGAGAGAGCATCTAACAAAAAGAGACGATGAATACATTTGCCGCATATGCATGAAGAGGATCTAAGATGAAATGCAGTAAGTGTGGAAGCGATATCACAATTTATGAGTTATACCAGCGCAGTTACCGGCTTTACGTCTACCTGTGCAAGCACTGCGAGAAGGGGTTCCTAGCGCATCACTTTGATATTGACCTGGACATCTTTCGCCTGCAGGATGTCACGATGAGGAAAGGAAATGGACTGAATTTTATTCAAGGTTTAAAGGTCGAGCCTAGGGTGTTCGATTTCAAGGTGGATAGAGATAAGGATGCGGTCGTAGTTGCAGATGAAGAGAATGCGCTCGGCGAACTTGTGAAAGCGAGCGTATACATATATGCAGCGTACAATCCAAAAACTCATAGAAGGGTGTGTCGTATACTTGGGTGCGAAGCGGACTGCATCGACAAATGCAAACCCGATTGCTTATCCGAGAAGGTGGGTGAGGTATGGGGGAAGATACAGACGTCATCGCGAAAATAGATGAATACGTTGGCAATGTGCTCGAACGCCTGGATGAGGATGAGATGGCTACCCTTAGGGCGTTGCTCTTCTTCGGTTACAGGGGCGGCAGGGATTACGTGGTGAAAGACCTGCTCAAGTTGATGGGTGGTGATGAAGCAAAACCCTCAGAACTTACGGAAGAGTTCCAGTACGTACAGGAGGGCGAGACTGCACACTACATCCGCATCAAGCCAGAATATTTTAGGGCTGTTCGCCGTCGGCTGAGACGTAGTGAATGAACATGAAAAAGAGGATAGGAGAATACTACAACCGGAGAGCTGCAACGTATTCTGAGTTAGATGCGCCGAATACGATCGTCTCATATGTTCGATCTGTTGGAATAAGAGACCATCTTGAGGTCATAAACCCAGAGCAAGATGACAAAATACTGGATGTCGGCTGCGGCTCTGGGCGCTTTCTCACCCACTTTCCAAAGGCGAATACAATCGGCGTCGATTTCTCGTTAAACATGGTGAAAGAGGCGAAAAAGACCGGCGTTGCACTTGTATGCGGAGATGCAGAGCATTTACCTTTTAAAGATAACAGCTTTGATATCGTGCACTCAGCCGGCTTGATGGGCGTGTTCAGGTCCAAGAAGATTATCGATGAGATGGTAAGAGTTACGCATCCCGGAAAGTGCATCTATGTCAGTTTTCCTGCGACGCTGAGCGTGAGCGGATTGACTGCCCTTTTGTTTCTGAAGTTGAGCAGGGGGAAATACAATCCCTCTCTCTTCGACTGCTGGTATACCGAGAAGGACATCGCCACACAGTTCCCAAGAAATCTGGGAGTCGAGGAAATAATGAGGCTGGGCTGGGAGTTTCCTTTCCAGCGTTTTTTCCTGCGTCTTAAATCCAGGAAACTCGTTAGAGCGTTCGCATTTCTGGAGAAATACCTTAGAAACAAGCCTATTCTCAAATTTTTCTGTGCAAGGTTTCTCGTAAAAGCGAGGAAAAAGCAGCGTTAAAACGCGCCTTACGTCAAAATATTTCAGAAATTGTACTTATGGATACAGTCCATTTTGTACATCTGCTCGTATCTCTCCGCCATTTTCGGCGTCAACCAGGGCTTTACCGCTTTGAGCGCCTCTGCGAAATCATCCATGGTGACCTCTTTCAGAGTCCCTTTGCTGCGCTCTATGGCCGCGAGTTTTGCCTTTCTGCAGAGCGCTTCCAGGTCCCAGCCCACATAATACTCGCTCATCTCCGCTATTTTCTCAGGACTTACGCCCGTGCCAAGCTGCGCATCTCGCAAGTATATTCTCAGAATCTCGACCCTGTCATGGCGATTTGGAGATGGCACATAGATTTTGCGCCCGAGCATGCTCACTCTGTCAAGAGCGGTGTCGAGCACGTCGATTCTATAACATGACCCAACGGTCATGATATCCTTTGTTGACGATACCTTGCTCACTTCGTCGATCACTGCTTGGTGTACTTCCTCGTTACCAAATCTATCGGGTTTACCCGATTCGTCACCCTTCTCCCAGCTATAATCGGCATCCCTTCGTGGCGCAAGCCAGTCAATGTCCATCACGTGAACGACGCATGGTCTCATCTTCCTCGCCAACTCAAACCCTTCATGAATGGCGTCCGGTCGATCCGTGCACTCCCTTCCCCTAATCAGCACAAAATTCGCTCCCGCCTCTTTTGCAGCCGCTTCGGTCAGGTGCCATTTGCCCGTGCCAAGCGGACCCCACACAATGACACCCGGTGGTGGCGCCATATTGGCCCGTTCCAGCGCCTCTGGATACTTCAGAGGCAGAACTACCATCTCTTTGAACTTCTCCTTAACACTCTCATAGCCGCCGACATCGTCGAAACTAACCTCTGGTTTTTGAACGTCTAGATAGGAATGGTCGTGTGGGTGCATGGAATCCCCTAATACATGTAACGGTGTTTGCATTCTTCGTGCAGTATTTCCTCGTATTTTTTCAGCGATTCAGGTGAAAGGGAGGGGGGTACCCGCTTCAGAGCCTCTTTAAAATGCTTTAATGCTACCGCTTTAAAATCGTCTCCCTGTTCTTTGATCGCGACTACAGCGGCCTCTCTGCATAACCCCACCATGTCCGCTCCCACGTAGTATTCCGTCATCTTCGCGATTTCTTCCAGATTAACGTCCTCTGCTAGGGGCGTTTTTTTCAGGTGTATCTTTAGTATCTCCAAGCGCTCATCAAAATCCGGAGCTGGAACCCAAATCTTCCGGTCAAGTCTGCCATTCCTGAGAATCGCTGGATCCAGAACATCCGGGCGATACGTCGCGCCGATGGTAACGATGTCATGTCGCTCTGATATCTTGTCCAATTCGGCAAATAAAATTCGTGTCGTGCTTGGCGGCGCAAGGCGCACAGGGGCATCCCTAGTCACGCCTTCTGCCCATAGTGATGTCGCTTCCCTGCGTGGTGCCAGCGCATCTATCTCATTTATAAACACGATGCACGGCGCAAGTTCTTTTGCGGTCTCAAACATCTTGGTGATCTCCTCCGGCTCGCTCATGATTTCAATCGCCTTGACGGAGATGTAATTGCAACCAGCGGAGTTGGCAGCCGCCTCTGCCAATACGGTCTTTCCACCACCTGGTGGACCCCAAAGTAAAATGCCGCTCGGTGACCGTAATCCGGCCTTCTCGAAGGATTTGACGTGTTTTATGGGCAGCGAGACCATCTCTTCCAATCTAATCTTCGCCTCTTGCAAGCCACCAATTTTTTCCCACGTCCATCTCGGCTTTTTGATCTTGAAGTATGCTCCTTTTTCAATATGTTCGCACATTTTGATTCTCCTTGCGTAGGTTGCGATTTATGACTGCATCATATAAATCTCATTTGCTGAGTCAACTGCGAATGCCTATTGATTGTAAACCTCTTTAAGTGGAGAGGACGCGCTGCATACGGTGCATCCACCCAGGTTTGTATTGGGATTTACATTATACTTTCTCATGAGGTCTGATGCGACCTTACACAACCCGAGCAGGTATTTTGGCTCTGGAGGGCTCACATCTGCCAGGGGTGTATTGGGCGATGGTCTAAGTGGAACGAGATATGGGATTACACCTATCGAAACCATCTTTTCCAGTCCTTTGATGGTAATATCCCAGTCCTCGCCAAGACCTACAACTATCCAGGAACTGACCTGGTTTCGCCCCAAAATCTCGATTGCCCTCTTCCAATTTTTCATGTACATTTCAAAATTAAGGTCTGCTTTCCCTGGACAGACTTCTTGAAAAACCTTGGGGTCAAACGTCTCAATGTTGATGTCTATTGTATCGGCATCAGACAGTTTCTCAAGAAGAGACATATCCTCAAATGCCTCTATGACTATGTGTACAGGAATATCCACCCGTTTCTTTATCGCCTTGATCGTTCGGGCCATCAACTCTACCTCTTTGAGGCGTGAAGCTTGCGTTCCCGTCGTCAGGATGGCGTGGCTTGCTCTACCTATTTGGTAGGCTTTTGCCGCTGCCTCGGCGATGTCTTCGGGATCTTTCTGGGGTACGGCATACTCCAAAGCCAGCTCAAGGCCGCAAAACTTGCACGCCTTGCCGCGTCGCCAGTGGATGCAACTATGAAAAATCGTCGTCCCAAAGCAACTGGCGCTGTGAACCCTTGCGAACTTTTTCACGCCGTGCGGCGTCTTCTTCTCGTAGTGGATGGGGTGGTGCAAGATGACATCGCATACGAACTCCCCATCCTTAAACAGGGAATACGAATCGTCTTCGCTGAGTAAGGAATACGGGCTTTTTTCAACGAACTTACCCGTCACAGGAACGTTGACGTACGCGCCATCGATCTCAAGATAAATCTCGCCAGCCCTACCGGTTCCGCCTCTCCTGAACTCTGGTTTGTGGGCTAATTTATCGATATGCACCCCCCTGCACAGGAGTTCGGCTTTAAGTTCGGCGATGTCGTGTTTCATGCTCATCTCTTATGAATCTCTTACTTTATTGGGCGATAAAATCCCTGCCCGGCGCAAGGTATGCAAAGCCTTTTTCCGTCTTTCTTCACAGTTTTCGTCTCCTCAACGTACTCATTGCAGATGTCGCAACGCACCCTGTGAACGATAAAGCCCCGCTGAAGCAAGAACTGCTCGGTAGTAGGCGACCTGATTTCCTTGGACAACTCCACGGGCGCGATGTCGAGTAAATTCTCATCAGGAAGCCCCATGAACCTTCGCGTCAACTCCTCCTTTCGCTCGTCTTTGCCAAATTTTCCGCCCTTCAATATGCCCTGGATGATCTCTGCACCCATATCCTCGAACTCATCCGTCAGTTCACGCGCGAGTGTTATTCTGATGGCGCGGTCAGACGCGCGGTGATAGAAAACCGCGCCCAGCTTCCCGTAATCCTTTAGAATAACGGTCCCAGAGCCGATGGTACTGCCGGTGACGAATTGGATGCCATCAACCAGGCAGGATGGGGTTTCAGTTATCACGACAAGGGCTCTGGGCTTGGCTTCTTTGATGCCAAAATATTCCATTGCGACCAATCCCATTCTGGCACCCAGCACCGAGATTGGGCAGCCATCACCGTGGAATTCGATGAGTTTTTTTCGCATTTCTGGGGTTATGCGCATTAGGCACCACCTGGCATGCTCGGCAGGCTAAACTCGCCCATCTTCCTTGGCATGCTGACGAAGAGCGGGGACTCCATCTTGCCGAGACGCCAGAGGAATGGACTGCCGTAAATGAGGTCGGTATTGAGATCATGAACGACCTGAAGTTTTGAAGGAGATAAACCAGCTGCTTCAAGCTCCTGCATCATGGGGATCCTATTCAGGGAACGTCCTCGGTAGCGAGCCTGGCAGACCTTCAGATAATCATCGGTCACGGTATATTGCATGACCAGAGCATACGCCTCAAGCCATGTCGCCTCCGTTGAGAAATCGTGCGTTATGCGTTCCGCCTCGTCTGAAGACATCAACTGCTCCATTTTTTGTAGGAGAATGGATGCGCGCTTGTATTGTCTGGCTAAATCGCGCGCTGTCTCGAAATCCGGTGTTATTATGAGGCTTTGCTCCAGTTCTTTTCCCTCCCTAACGTTCTCAGCCAATCTGACTAAGAACACTGCCACCGAGGATTCATTGGTCCTCATCGCTTCGTCTTCAAGAAGATTTGGGTCAACGTTCTGATAAAGTGGTCTTTGCCGCACCATGCCGTTCAGGAAAAACGTTTTCATTAGTCGATCGACGATGCGGTAACTTCCTACCTTGCGGAGCGTTATGGCGTCGGCAAACAGCAAGTCACCTGTTGGTACGCCATCATCGACGATATCAAACAGATAGTATGCCTGTCCCTCGTGGTAATATGGGCCGCTTACGTATACCTCTTCTCCCTTCAAGATGAGCGGATAGCCCTCGACGACATCTCGAGCCATTTCGTTATCCATACCCTTGGCGAAGATCTGAATCGATACCTGGGATGGATCGGTCACTTTTTGAGATAGCAACTCTTCAGGAGAGGGGATTACGATGCTCATCGCTGGCGCAGCAAACGTGAGCAGAATCATGGTCGCGAGCAGGACTGGCAAGAATTTCTGTCGTTTTCTTAGATAGCGCAGGACGAGGATGATGATGAGCGCAGCGAGTATAACGCCTACCTTCAGGCTCAGCGTGTCCTTTATTTGCAGTCTGTCTCTGGCAGTGGCAATTTGATCGGCATAATCTCCATTTAAGATGCCCTTTCTCAGGTCTATCTCAGTCTTCATCGTCTGTCCATTGGTGCTCACCAGATCAACTTCTTCGAGAATGCTCTCCTTGGTAATTTTAACGCCCCATTTTTCCCTGATGACCGTGCCTGGGGGGATGTCCTCAACCGATCCGACGAAACCATCTAAGTCTGGCACCAGTTTTGAGTAATCAGCATAAACGGCATCATAAGCATCAACCAATTGCTGGCACCCTTCATAGGAAAAATGGTCTTCGGTGCTCTGAGTTTCGATCAAGAGGTTGAGTGGATAGTCTTCATAATTAACCTTGATCGTCACTCCAGGACGTAATAGTGAATTCGTCAGCCGGATACACTCTACCATATCTTGGGCTGTTTTCTCGTAGTCGGCCAGGAATCGTTCCAGCGCAGCATTTTCATCTTCCGTGAGGGGTGCGAAAGCGGCAAAGTTCCTGATGTTCTGCGTCTGGTATTGAGCACCGAGAGCTATTGCGGTTGGGTCGCCGACGGCATAGAAAAGTGGGTCAACGGCAGTTATGTTCTTGAACTCCTTGACGGCAAAAACCCTTCTCATTATGAAATCATTGGTTACAAATTGCCCGATGGAGGGGTCGTAAACCAGTGACGCCTGTGCCTCGCCTCTTTTTACATAATCGAGGGTCCAGTAAGGTCTCTCGCCAAGATAAAACGGTCCATCGACCATGACCTCCTCGCCGTACTTCGCATACTCCATGCCTGCCTGGCGTATGGTAGAGGGGTCGGTTGCGGAGGTGGGGGCGCAGAGAGGCAAACTTAGCATTAGAATGGATATTATGATGATTGCAATTTTATTCGATGTTATTCTACGTTGCCACATCATTACCATCTATCCCACGGTTTATTAGTGTTGTGACCTATACAATATTAAATATGGTGTGACTACAGAGGAGGCAACATATTTCGCAAGGAAGTCCTATCGGATAAAGTTTAATAATATTATAAGTGATAAATAGGAAATAAGAATAAGGAAAAATAGTAGAGGGGACTGGGTGCTGAAACACTCAATTCGAACTTAGTAGTAAATTGAGTTATGATACCAAAAAACCGACACCACAGATGCCCAGCCTTTCAACATCGACGAAGGGGGCGGAGGCAAACGAAAACACCTAAATCGTGCACCTCAAGGGGCGTCTTGGCACTCATTTTGATTCTGATATTAGCATTAGCAACGACTGCCATCGGCTCCGCAGCGATATACACGGAATCCAAAGGACCCAACGGATACGGATGGAATCAGAGTCGCGTGGATATTAAGGAACGCATAACTGGCTCCTCTGACAGGATGTATTACGATTACGGGTACAAGAACATCCAGGTTTCCGGACGAATTGAAAACTACTGGGCCACCGATTGCGGATGGTGGTACGTCAAGTCAGAGCAGACGCTGGGTGTCCAGCTCTACAATGGCACAAACGATTTGATTGCGAGTGCATCCAACACGACAACAAAAGGCGGATGGACATACACGCACACATGGGCGACCAACAACAGCCCGGGTAGATGGAACATCCAGGTCAGGAATGCGACGAGTAATGAATATGTCACCTTTTACATTTACGTGAGAGGTCAGTTAAACGTCACTGATATAACTGTTCCAGGAGCGAAAGAGGCGGGGCAATCGGTTACCGTCACCGCCACCGTTAAAGACCATGCCGGAAGGACGATCAACAGCTCGTATAAGGATAATACGGGAGTGGATGCCTATCCTACAGTGACGATGTACGTCTCTGGTGCCGGATATGAGACCGAGTCGGCGATGTCTGGCTCCGGGGATGATTGGCAGGGTTCGTTCACGCCGCCCCGCCCTGGCGATTATTACATCACGGTCAAGGCAGGCGACAACCATACCAAGTGGATTGACGGCAGGGGCTCGACGAAGGTGAACGTATGGGGGAGATTCCCTGCGGCGTTAATCCTCCCGATAATCATCGTCATCCTCTCGCTTCTGCCACTGCTCTTCTTCAGAGGTGATGGCGGTAAATTCTTTCTTTTTCTAGCGGTTCTTTGCGTTTTACTCCTTTTAATCCCGATGACTGCACTTGCGGTGGATACGGGAAACTACGAACCACTCCCTTCAACCACCGAGATAGAAGGCAACATAACGTCTTGCATGTACGACAGCAGTGGCGACACCAGATGTCACCTCACAACTGCTGATTTCCCTGCCCCTACCGCTAGAACCCCGGTCAATTGGAACGACCCTCCCCACCCGGATGCGAACAGAAGTCCGGCGGCTTTCTATCCATTATTTGTCCACCGCCATCACGGCGGAACAAACTGGCCCCACTGGGGGTATATTGCCTATAGGGGAGAAGATGATTCACCCTATTCAGACATGACCGAACCCTGGCCTGGACGCCTTCAGGGGGGCTATGCAGATACCAATACCTCAAGTGGTATGACCAGTACAACTGGCATAGGTAGCGATGTCGCCATAAGAAGGAACATGTATGATGCCGGCGAAAGGAATTATATTACCGAGCCCTACGAGGGGAACCCACTGACTGATACCGATGCTGATCGTGATTACGTCTTTGCAACGTGTTCCTGGGCGGAGACCAAGTACAACTTCCAGGGGTGCCATGGCGTTAAGGAAGTGACTAGTACTAACTCCGACACAACCGATTCCCCGAGAAGCGATACCATCCCCTGTACCACATGTCATGTAAACATCACCGCTGCCACGCTCAACCACAAGGACCAAACGTCCTGTGATGGCTGTCATGGGACTTCTGATGGCAACGTGCTGTCCGGGAACAATCCGGTCATCAAGAACTGCACGGATTCTGACTGTCATAACACGACCGTTCTGAAGTATGGGCATTCGGGCATCGACTGTCGATACTGTCACGGGCACGGGCACAACGTGTCTGGGCACAGTTACACCTATACGACTGGCACGGGTTGTGGAGATACGAGCAACGTATGTCACGCCTCAGGCTCGACGAAGCCCATGGGTGAGGTGAAGCACAACAAAAACAACGAATCCGGAGTGGGACCTGCATGCAAGGACTGCCATGGATCGCACAATCTCACGATTCCAGGATGTGGCGAGTGCCATAACTCGGAGGCGAGCGGGAACGCCTATGTCTCAGGAACGGGAATGATGCCGGGATGGGATTCCAACACGTCCGCGGATTATTACCATGGAAACACATCCAGAGGCTCTCTCGGAGGGAGGAACTGCACCGCCTGTCACAACGATACATCATATCACAGCAATCCAGGCTACAAGTATCCTGGCGTGGGCGGCAACAATTGCAATAACACCGCCTGCCATGGCGTCGGCGGCGAAGGTCAGACGATAAACGAGAGCCACTATAATCTGGAATGCGGAGCCTGTCACAACAACGGGACGATAACGGTCAGACTCAGCACGTCCGACAAGACCATCAACACGAACGTCCATGCGACATGGTCGAGCGATATGATACCGCTCAACATCACTACAGTAGGATATGTAGACAGTTCTGACTGCAAGCTGTGTCACGATGATGCCAATATAACTGATTTGGTATGCAACGACTGTCACGGCAACCAGATACACTCGGCTACGATGAACATCACCTCCGACCACAATAATAAGCACACGATTCCAAATCCTAACTGCACGGAGTGTCATGATTTGGGTGGAGTTGCGGGAAGCCACGTCGATGTATCGGCGATGAACGACACTACGTATTCGATTCACGCAGACCTGAACAACCAGACCGATCCCGAGTTAAACGGCTCAAGATGGGAGAACAGGATGTGCTGGGCATGCCATGGAGAGGATGATAACAATGACAATGTCTCTACTTATGCTGAGCAACCGGCCAACGCCCATCCAGCCAATTATTCAGTGTCGCCAAATTGTGATGACTGTCACAGATATGGATACTACAATTCGCCAATTAGGTATGCACACACGCATTACAGTACCGAGATAAACACGCCAGCTGCAGGATACTGCCCTGACTGTCATATGCTGCCCGAGATGTTGATGCCATATTTCGATGAAGAGGGAACCTCGAACTCCACCACCGCCCACTATAGTGCGAAGAGGCTGGATTTAAGAGGGTTCATCGGCGACGGCATCCCCGGCAACTACTGCGGCTACTGCCATCAGAACACTTCCACGGTGTTTCCATTCCTGTACGAAGAAAACAAAGCCAGGTCCTTCCATTCACCCGACATAAGCACGACGCCAGAGTGCGGCAATGCGTCTTGTCATCGACTGGGTGACCTGCACTCAAGTGAGATAGTAGAGCCCTATTACACGGATGTAAACTGTACGGTCTCGGCTTGCCATCCTACTTATCATAAGCACAACGGCACCGTCGGAAGTCCTGGCGGGCTAAACTGCACCGCCTGCCACATGAACGAGACGCAGACGCACATACATCCGATCAAGTATCTGCAGGAAGATGGCGTGACGTTCTCGGTTTCAAAGATTGACGCTGCGGATTGTGATGTATGTCACAGGGGCAC
>JAUWXC010000001.1 GCA_030616565.1 Methanocellales archaeon
CATCAGTACGATCACGATAGAAATAAAGAACGGCGGATCCTATGTGGATGTACTTGAAGTGGTGGAAGAAATTCCCAAAGAAATCGCGCAGAACGTAAACCTGCTTGGATTTGACACGCCTCCCAGTGAAGTCATAGAAGAGGACCCTGTTGTGAAATGGATTATCGAGGGACTTGGACCGTATGAAACCAGGTCAATCTCATACAATACCCCAAAAATCTTGGACGAATACTCTCCCTATGTATACTGGCCGTTGAGGCAGATAAACGTCATCTATGAGGCCCCTCCGCCTGATTTGATTAAGATTTCAGAAATAAGCGCCCCCACCCTATACCCGGGCCGAACTGAAAAAGTTTCGATCAACCTGATGAATCTGGATAGAACCCCATTTGATATAACTGCAAGACTCGAAACGCCGGCTAACTGGAAGGTAACTCCCGATGACATCGTCACGACCCTGTCCCCCAGAGGCTCCAGCACACTGATGTTCTATATAACCCCGCCTTCCTATATCGAGCCCGGCACCTACACCATCTCAGCTGAAGTCCTCTACGACGGGAGGACGCTTACCAAGGATGCCACGGTCATCGTTCAACCGGCATGGGCGCCACCTCTGAGGTATATATTATTAGGGTTGATTATCATACTGATTATAGCCATAATAACCGTCACCAAAATGCATCGTGAGAGACGGTGGGATGGATTTAGAGGCAGCCGCATAAACCTGCTAAACCAGATCAAACAGGAGATAAAAAGTAGCAGGAGGCAGAGAAGGAGATGATATGAGAGTCATAGGGGTTGTATCTGGCAAAGGAGGAGTCGGAAAGACGACAACTGTGGCGAATTTAGGTGCAGCTCTGGCTTCTGTGTTTGGCAGGAGAGTTCTCGTGATCGATGCCAACTTCACCACGCCTGACGTTGGATTGCAACTGGGCATGTATCGTTTTCCAAACACACTTGAAGACGTGCTGGATAAAAGGGTGCCAAGCTCTCAGGCAATTTATGACCATCCCAGTGGTATGGGACTCATTTCAGCATCTCTGGCAGCAGAGGAGATGGATGCACGTGGCCTAAAACGGGTTTTAAAAGAGTTAAAAGGATACGAGATAGTCCTGATTGACTCTGCTCCGGGTGCAGGAGAGGATGCTGCCACCATCATAGATGCCTGTGATGAAATCTTAATCGTGACCAACCCAGAATTCCCCGCGATCACGGACAGCCTCAAGATAATGGAACTTGCCAGATCACTGGATATCCCGATCAGGGGCATCGTATTGAACCGAGTAATGAGAGAAGGGTATGAGCTTTCAGTTTATGAGGTCGAATCCACCTGTGATGCGCCCGTCATCGCCATCATTCCAGAAGATGCTGAAGTCAGAAAAAGCATATCTGATATGAATCCCGTTGTATTGAACTCTCCTGATTCCCCTGCAGCGATTGAATTCACGAGACTGGCTGCCCATCTAATCGGAAGAGAGTACGTTGCGCCTGTTGGAGCACTGGACAAGGTGATAGAGTCCACCGCCGGAGTGGCAACTAAAACCACTGGCGTGTTGAGTGAGACTGAGAAGCGGGCTGTTGGCGTATTTAGCATCATCATCGGATTGTTTGTCGGATTGGCGAACAGAATGGCAGAATGCATCAAATTCTTGATAGGATGTCCGATTAAATTAATTGGTCTGTTAAGGAGAGTTGCTGGATCGTTCATTTGGGTATTGAGTGGAATTAAAGAGGACACCAAGTTATTGGGGCGGTATCTGGCCCAACTGATAAGGCGCCTAATCGAATGCATTCTCTGGTTATTAAGCGGCGTCGGCGGGTTAATCGTTTTATTTGCAAGTAAAACGGTGAACTCGCTACGAAGAGCAGCTGAATTGTTTGTCGGCTTATTAAGCGGCCTCGCTGGATCGTTTGTCATGTCGCTGAATAAGGTTAAAGACGACATCAAATCATTTGTGGGTTGGCTGACCCTATTGTTGCAAAGAATCATCGGCCTGCCGACAAGAGTTGCGGGACTATTTGTTAATTTTGCGAAAAAGATTGCCGAATTGTTTGCTGTATTTTTGATAGTCATTGTTGCATCATTTGTAGGACTAACAGGTAAGACATCCGAATACCTCAAATCATTTGCAAGAAATCTGACCCAATTAGCAAGATATCTAGTAGAATATGTTGTCAGATTATGGGATAAGATAAAAACAAGCATTAGAGGGTTATCGGGCGAGGTTAAAGAAGGCAGCGTCCAATTAGCAACCGGGGCGAAAGAGTCCACTGTTGAATTAACGAGCAGGACTACCGAACTATTAAGTGGAGCGGAAGAGCGAACCGTCGAAGTATTCAGGAGTTTCTTGAAGAATATTAGTGACTCGTTAAGCGAGGCTGCTAGTTCGTTCATAGGGGCGATGGGGGGAACAAAGGAAAACGTCAAACTGCTTGCAAACTACATAATTCGATTAATCGAATATCTGATAGAATGCGTCATTCAATTTATAAAAAGAGTCACCAGTTTGTTGATCAAACCCAAAGAAGTTGAAGAAGTCGAATTGCTAGAAATAAGGGAAAGGGAGATGGTAACCGAGATCCCTGTGCCCGTTGAATGGCCTGCCAGGGCGGAGGAGTATCCAGCGGGAATGTTTGATGCCGTCACGAGGTCGTTTACTGATTTGCTGAGCAAAGTTGAGAAAAATATCAAATTGTTTGTAGAATACGTAATTCAACTGATAAGATATCTAATAGAGTTACTTATTAGATCGGCTAGCGAGATCAAGGTGGCTCTTATCAAGCTGACAATCAAGGTCAGTGGATTTTTGAGCATAGCTAAAGAACGCACTGTTGGACTGTTGAATAATATTGCCGAGTTGTCGACCATATCGCTGGCTATGGCCAAGGAATATCTCGACCAACTGATGAGGTATCTAATCGAATGCACAGGCAGACTGGCTAAGAGGATTGCTGAGCTATCGACTGAGTTGACGAGCAAAGCCAAAGAAAGCATTGACCAATCCCTGTGTAAGGTGAGAGAGAGCATTCCTATTCTAGCAACCAAGGTCGTCGAATTCTCGAATAAACTTGCGGAAGCACTGGCTAGACTGACAGACAAGCTCGAAGAAAACGTCAAACTGTTAGCAGGATACTTGGGTAGGCTGATAACGCATTTGATAGAATTCGTTATCCAATTTGCAAAAAGTATCATCGGTTTGTTGGTCAAACCCAAATAAGTTGAGTTGCCAGAAATAAGGGAAAGGGAGATGGTAACCGAGATCCCTGTGCCCGTTGAATGGCCTGCCAGGGCGGAGGAGTATCCTCCAGGGGTGTTTGATACCGTCACGAGGTCGTTTACTGATTTGCTGAGTCAAATTGAGGAAAGTATCAAATCATTTGTGGAATACGTGATTCAATTAATAAAACGCCTAGTCGAATCGCTTGTTAGATCAACCAGCGAGATTAAGGTGACTCTTATCGGGTTGGCGATCAAAACCAGTGGATTTTTGAGTGGGACTAAAGAACGCACTGTTGGGCTGTTGAATAACATTGCTGACCTGTCGACCAGATCACTGACCATGGTCAAGGAACATCTCAAGCTATTTGTGAGACGCTTGATAAGATTGATTAAACCTGAAGAAGTTGAATTGCCAAGAGAGGTCGCAGTCGAGGCCCCCATACCCGTTGAACCCGAGCTATTTCCTGAATTGGAAGAGCGTCCGAGCATATTTGACACCGTTGCAAGGCCGTTTACTGGATTGTCATATAAAATTGAGGAAGGCATCAAATCATTTGTGGAATACCTAATTCAACTGATAAGATATCTAATCGAATGCACAGGCAGACTGGCTGAGAGGATCGCTGAGCTATCGGTTGAGCTGGCGAGCAAAGCCAGAGAAGGTATTGACCAATTCCTGAGTAAGGTCAGAGAGGGCACTCCTATCCTAGCAGCCAAGGTCGCCGAATTCTTGAATAATACTACGGAAGCACTGGCTAGACTGACGGACAATATCGAAGAAAATGTCAAACTGTTAGCAGGATACTTGAGCAGGCTGATAACGCATTTGATAGAATGTATTATCAGATTAGTCAAGAGGATTGCCAGCCTATTGAAGAGAGAGGGTAGGGTGGAATACGTAAAGCTACCCGAAGTGGAGGTAACTGAGGTAGGAGAGGGAGTTGTTGAGTTGGAAATAAAACCCTCTGAACCAGTTACTATGGGTGGACGCGTCAGCGATTCGGTTAAGAAGGTCGTCGAATCGTTGGTCAGATTAATGAACAGGGGCAAAGAATGTATTCGCCGAGTTTTGATGAAAAGAGAGTAAAATTTTCAACTGCCATCAATCCTGAACTTCCGGCGATCACGAACAGTCTGAAAATGATAAAAGTGGCAAAGTCGACCGGCACTCACGTCAGAGGGGAAGAATACATCATCACGCCATGGAGTAAATTGATGGGTTTCTTAAGACATACCAGTAGAAAATGTAGAAAGAAAATAAGGAAGATTTCAGCACGTTGATTTTGGATTTCTTTAAAAAAGAAGTAGTGGGGTTCCTAAGACCTGTGGTTTAATTGTCGTATTTGTACCTTAGATAAAATCTATAAACAACTATTGGATATCAGCATAAAGTGAGGGGGGGCGGAACCATGTACAGAATTGCCATAACTGGTCCACCGAGAATCGGAAAGACCACGATATGCAGGAGAGTCATAGATTCTCTGGGCTACAAAGTCGGAGGAATGAGTACGTCAGAAATCAGAGACGATGATAGAATCGGATTTCGAATCACGGATTTGATGACCGGCGTAACCGGCACACTGGCTCATATCAACGGAACTGGCCCAATGATTGGAAAATATCACGTCAATTTAGCAGACCTAGATGACATCGGCGCAAAGGCTATCGAGCGCTCAATAGATGCAGAGCTAATCGTCATCGATGAGATAGGACCGATGGAACTGAAGTCCGAGAGATTTGTTCATGCCGTGGAAATGACGCTGAGCTCAGATAGACCTATGTTGGTCACATTGCATCGGCGGTCAAGACATCCGTTGGCTGAACGCATTAGGTCAGGGTTTAAGGTGATGGAGATAACCAGGGAGAATAGGGACAGGATCGTCTACGAGATTACCGAAAAACTAAAAACGTAAGTTTAAATATCATGTCCCATAATACATCTACGGTGTATGTCTTATGGTTAAAACGACGGTAATTCTCAGAGACGAAATCCACGAGATTCTGGTTAAGAAATATGGGAGAAGGAAAATATCCGAAACGATCAACAAGATCCTTGAAAAGAACCTGCTCAGGACGAAAAAAAGCATGTTTGGCGTCGACCCTTGGCTCACCACCGAAGGACTCAGAGATGAGGAGGGGCATGAAGATCTTTGATTCGTTTGCCTGGATAGAGTACTTTGCCGGCACTGAACGTGGAATGAAAGTAAAAAATATCATCGACGATGCGGAGATAATTTATACGCCTTCTGTCTGTCTCACTGAAATCAAGGCGAAGTATCTAAGAGAGGGAAAAAACCCGACCAAGAGGGTTAATTTTATGGGAGACAGAAGTGTCATCACACCGATCGACAAGGATATTGCATTAAAAGCTGCAGAGATGAAGATTGAGCATAAATTGCATACTATCGATGCCTTGATCTACGCAACGGCATCGGTCAAGAGAGGCGAGCTTGTAACTGGAGATGCACATTTTAAGGATTTGCCAAACACAATGATGATTTGAGTTCATGCAAACCGAGATAATCCAGGAAGGCAGCACAAAAATCGTGGTCCCTGTATTGGAGAAAAAGGCAAATTATCCCCCATCCAGCGCACCGGTATTCTACAACCCAAGGATGGAGTTGTGTAGAGACCTTGGCGTTGCGTGTGTTGCAGCGTTTGCAGGCAAGCGTAAACTCTCTTATGCGGATGTACTCGGCGCAACCGGCATACGTGGCGTAAGAATGACAAATGAGGTGGGGTTGGATGTCACCATCAACGATTGGAGTCAGCGGGCGCATGAGTTAATCAAGAAAAACGTAGAGCTAAATCGATCAAGTGCCAAGGCCCTGAGGAAAAATGCGAATATACTGCTTTCCGAATCGCACTTTGACATCGTCGACCTGGATCCATTTGGTTCGCCCGCGCCATTTCTGGATGCCGCCTGTCGGTCTGTGGACAAGATGCTCTGCATAACTGCTACGGACACGGCACCGCTATGCGGCGCACATAAAGCATCTGGGATTAGAAAATATGGTGCTATCCCTTTAAAAACAGAATACCATCCTGAAATGGGCGTACGCGTCCTTCTGGGTGCGATTGCCAGAAATCTTGCGAGATATGACAAATCGATGTCACCTCTATTATCCTATGCCATGGAGCACCATTTTAGAGTTTATTTAGCTGTGGAAAAGGGCGCCGCAAAGTCAAATGAAATGATGAAGAAAGTGGGTTTTATATGCCATTGTTTTGGCTGCGGCTTTAGAAAGTGGACGTATGGCTTGGCCGCCCATGTACCAGAAAAGTGCCCTTCTTGTGCTGAGCGCATATCACTGGCAGGTCCTCTCTGGCTGGGGATATTGCACGATAAAAAATTTTGCAACCTGGTTCTACGTGAACTGGGGTCTAGAAAAGTGGGCACCCGAGAAAGAGCGACGAAACTCGTGCACCTGTGCGCTGAAGAGCTGGACATTCCCACGTACTACGACCTGCATAAGATCTGTAAGGAGTTGAAAATCGCGCCACCGCCGATGGATGGCGTCATAGAGATGTTACGCAATGCCGGTTTTAAGTCATCCAGAACCCATTTCTCTGGCACCTCTTTCAAAACGGATGCGCCATTAAAGGAGATCAAAGAAGCCCTTTGCCGATGATGTAGATTTCTGCGCTCTCCTTTCTGGACGCTTGAGGGCCGTACACCTTGACAAAACTGAAATGTTTCTTCACCGCAGCAAGAAAGTCAGAGAACATATCGCCCTGAAACACCTTCACCACGAAATTCCCACCCGGTTTTAATATCTTCGTGGCGATGTCTAACGCAGACCTGCACAAATCGATTGATCTTGCATGGTCCAAGCTCCAGTTGCCCGAAAGATTGGGGGATGCATCGCAAATGACCACGTCGGCGCCTTCTGTCTTTTCGATCATGCCCTTGATGGATTCGATGGTAGAGGGGTCGGTTATGTCTCCCCTAAACGTCTCCACACCACCCAAAGGTGCGATGTTCTGGATGTCGACGCCCAAAACGAAGCCACCTGAGATTTCTTTCGCAACTTGAAGCCAACCCCCTGGAGCGGCGCCGAGGTCAACGACCGTATCCCCTTTTTTAATCACGTTATGCTTTTGGTTAATCTGCAAAAGCTTGTATGACGCCCTAGAGCGGTAACCCGCTTCCTTGGCTTTTCTGTAAAAATGGTCCTTGTGGCGTGGCATAATCTCTGTGGGTTAATGTGGTTGAAGTATCTTTAAAGTTTTTCGTGACGAAAACGTTAAGAGAGGGATGTGCAATTAGGATAACGTATGAAAGGGTACCGGGATTGGGGGCTTTCAGCCAGGATGTTCCTGACGATGTTTCTGTTGGGTGTAGTGTATCTCGCCTTTATTACCATACTTTCATATGCGGGATATGGCATTGTACCCATTCTCATCTTCGTTGGATTCATGCTCGGCATACAGTTTTACTTCTCGGACAAATTAGTGCTGTGGAGTATAGGCGCCAAGACCGTAGATGCAACAGAAGCGCCGAGATTGCACGAGGCGGTTGAACGCCTTTGTATAACGGCAAATCTGCCCAAGCCGAAAATAGCAATCGTAAATAGCCCGATTCCAAACGCATTCGCAACAGGTCGAAATAAGAAGAATGCTGTGGTAGCGGTAACGAGTTCGTTGATGGACAAACTCAGTCAACCAGAGTTGGAGGCGGTGTTGGCGCATGAGCTGAGTCATATCAGACATAGAGACATGTTCGTGATGACTCTTGCCGGTTTCTTCTCCACGATCGCGTTCTTCCTGATGAGATACCTGATTTTCTTCGGAGATAGAAGGAGGGGCAATATCATGCTTATCTGGGCAGCTTCCGTGGCGGTTTGGTTGGTCAGTTTCATATTGATCAGGACGCTATCGAGATACAGGGAATTTTCGGCCGACAGGGGTGCAGCGCTTACTACAGGCAACCCATCAAACCTCGCTTCCGCCCTGCTAAAGATCAGCGGAGCAATGAAACGAGCGCCGCCGCAAGAGCTCAGGAAGGCAGAAGGCATGAACGCATTTTTCATCATTCCGGCCCTCTCGAAGGGTTCGCTCATGAACCTGTTTTCCACGCATCCTCCGATCGAAAAACGAATAGAACGACTTGAAAAGTTGGAGCTTTGAGTGTATGGTATCACTGGACATGAAAAAAAGAGGCAAGTGCATCGCACGCTTGTCTCAGGAGCAGGCGCAGAGGTTTCCAGAGGATTTTCCCACGAAAGTCAGCGAGCAGGGCATCCCGTTCCAGACGCAGACCGTTAACACGGAACGTGGCTTCGAGGTCATGATATATACATATCCGGAGTACGAAGACAGGTTAAAGAAGCTACTGGATGAGTTCTTGGTCGATTAATGATGGCTTGATGGTTGGAAGATTGTTTGGTAAGGGTCAAAAGTGTAACGAATCATTTATAAAGTGAAACTTCCTTTTTTAAATTATATGGAGCCGATAGTCGTTGTGATCAATTTAATCGAGATTTTCATTCTGCTCATCATCGGCACAACGTGTGCCTGGAAAACTCTCAGGATTTTAAGGGACGAAGAGAGGGCTAAAGCCATATCTGCATCTTTCTTCTTGCGAGCACCCAACATCTCAAAAGCAACGACCATACTCATGCTTGCTGTATTCCTGCTTGCCATCCGTCAGATCGTCGACTTATATTGGAATGTATTTGAGGTAGAGATAGAAATGGTAGCGGATGGTATGATGTTGGTCTTTGTGGTGCTTTTAAGTTACTCCATATACAAGATGTGGAAGGCCCTCGAGATTAAGAAGCCAGAAACTTAAAAACGTTGTTAGACAAGATGCTCCGGCCGGTCGAAAACCAAACGTTTTCTTAGCCGACCGTTGCATTCCTTCGTCATGCTCCGGCCGGGATTTGAACCCGGGTCTTCGGCTTTCTTCGCCCTTTTTGGTCAAGCTTCGGTCTGCTTCGCAGACAGAAGGTGTTTCTGCAAAAGCAGAAACCCGCTTTTTCCCAAAAAGGTTGTGCTCGAAAGGCCGGAATGATTGGCCGGACTACACTACCGGAGCAATGGGCCCGATGCGATTTGAACGCATGACCACTCGGTATCACCACAACCCTCAAAAGGGTTGATCGTTCGTGCACCACTTCGGATGCACTTTTCTGCTTTTTTTGTATTTATGATCATAGTCCTACCGAGCGAAGCGAGCGTAGGACATTTTGATCAACCTTTTGTAAAAGGTTGGTTATGAGCCGAGCGCTCTATCCAGACTAAGCTACGGGCCCTGTGACATTAGATATACTATTTGGTTACTTAAATCTAATCAACGACATGCGCAGAACCAATAAATAAAGGCGACACCATACAAATAGATAACCATGGTCACAGAGGTCATTCATGCGTTTGGGCACGAGAACATCACAGCCAAGCACAAAACCACGTTTGAGATCACCAAGGATCCTGAGATTGCGGAGAGGGCGGACTGCATCATCGCCGTGTCGGCTGATAAGGGAGCAAGTGATCTCTCCCGACGATTTAAAAAAGTAGCAAGCCATCCAGATGCTCTAATCATAGTTGACCTCTGGGCGAGTGGGGTGCATGAACGAATAATCGGACGCGGACATCCTGACCTGAGGTTTGAGCACCTCGCCGATCTGGTTGGACGGATGAGTTCATATACGTGCGTCAGAACGCTGATGATTCGCGCTGATAAGGCGGCGTCTCACCTCGATCGAGAATTTGTAAAAAGGATTCAACATAGAGATGCTCTGATAAAGATCAAGCTAACCGCGAGGTCTGGGGCGAGCAGGTAGCCCATGCATCATGAACTCTATGATGATGGCGCTCGCAACCATACAAACCGCCAGCGAAGAAACCATTACCTCCCATCCAGGTAATTTACCTTCTATGCAGTACTTGATGCTGCCCACGATTGCTGTGACGATGAACGCTGATGAAACTGCAATAATCCCTCCACCGGTCAATGACCGAAGTTGAGATGCGCCTTTTGCATCAAAGAACACAGAGCCGATTATGAAGGAGAGGGCGCCTATCATCAATATTAGTGCAGGATGAATTGGAAGCCCAGATTCGAATAAATACAGCACCCCAAACGCGATTCCAAGCATTACCAGCGCCATAGCGATGGAAATTGCCAGCGCTTCAACAAAATAGTTGGACCTGATTTCCCTAATCTATTTCCCCCCTTTATCGCAATATAATCCTCATAGTTTATAAGTTAACTCAATGGATAAATCTATATCTGTTAAACATAAGTTGCCCATGGGGTGTAAAATGGCAGAAAAGAACAGAGCAGAGCAGAGATTTAGAGACATGGTCAGCCATTTTGCCAGGCATCATCCATTAGAATGCCCCTACAAAGTAGTATGCATAGCCCCCGCTGAAGCATGCCCAAAAGACCCGGAGAGAATTCCCAAAACCATCTCAGCATTTCGCACGCCCATCTGCTTTATCAGAAGACCAAGGAGATGGTATGAAGAAGAATGGATAGATATCAGGACCACATCCTGGGTAGAGGTTTTATCCCTCCAGAAACCATTGCTGTTCGTGCTATTCATGATAGTCACAGTCGTGTTCTTCTTCCTCGTTACCGTCCTGACGGTCATAACCTAGTTCTTTCCGATAGATAAGATGACGTATTTTCCATCGCCACAAGGCTTTCCTTTACGTGGTTTCCATGCTCTGAACTATGGCGACTCCGGTGCTCGTTCCAATTCTGGTGGCTCCAGCCTTGATAAGAGCGATTGCATCCTTCCATGTGCGAATGCCACCAGACGCCTTGACGCCTTCACCGAACGCTCTTCGCATCAATTTGACATCGTGGACTGTGGCTCCACCATAAAAACCAGTGGAAGTCTTCACGAAATGCGCGCCAGCCTCCTTAACGAGTTGACAGGCCTTTGTCTTTTCTTCATCCGTCAAAAGTCCGGTTTCGATGATGACTTTGACGACCTTGTCATCGGCGGCATCGACTACCGCTTTTATGTCCCGTTTTACCGCATCATAATCGCTGGATTTAAAGGCCCCTATGTTCATCACCATGTCTATCTCCTGCACACCATCACGAATGGCACTGCTCGCTTCAAACGCCTTAACCTCAGAAGCGTTTGCTCCAAAAGGAAACCCCACGACCGTACATACCTTGATGTCGGTACCATAGAGGTACTTCGCCGCTAATTGAATATATGTCGGGAAGACGCATACTGCGTAAAAACCATAGGTTTTCGCCTCGTCACAGAGCTTCCTGATGTCTTCAACTGTTGTATCCGACCTTAGCAGGGTATGGTCGATCATCTTTGCCAGCTGTTCCCGAGTTGTCTTCATCTCATCACCATTGAGCAAAGATATTTTACCTTACAGCTGTGCTCGATCATCGAAGTTACGATGTACGCTTCCTCAAGGGTCTCTCCGATGGCAAATGTGCCGTGCCCCTTTACTATAACGCCCTTGTGATCCTGCAGCGCACGGGATACCTTCTCTGCAAGCTGTTTTGTACCCGTCTCGCCCTCGACTACAGGTATCTCGTGGAGGAGGTAAAGGCCCTCGCAGTCCATGGGCTTTATGCTCTTCCCTCTCACCATCAATGACTCCACCACTGCATACGTTGAGTGTGCATGGATTACGGCAAGGGCAGATGTGCCCCTGTATATCTCCCTGTGAACTATCGCTTCTATCGAGGCTTTCAGGTCAAAACTTTTTGGCGTTTCCAGATCGATCTTGATAACGTCGCCATCAGATATCTCATCCAGCATCGCACCGCGCTTGGTTATAATCATCTTGTTGCCAATCCTGACGCTGATGTTGCCGAACTGGGAGCTCACCAAGCCGCTCTCTACGAGCTTCTTTCCGAACCTTGCCATCTCCTTTAACATTTCTAGCTCATCTCTGTGGCTCGATAATTACCTTAAGAGACGTCTTCGCATCTGCCACAAGCTTAAAACCCTTCGCTGTGTCTTTCAAGCTTAGTCTATGCGTTATCATATCCTTGACATTGACCTTTCTAGAACGGATCAGTTCTATCGCCTTTTGAATGTCTTTAGGGCTGGCGCCATAGGAGGTCATTAAGGTTATCTCATTGCGCCAAAGCTCGTTCATCGGAACAGGAAGATTGACACCAGGCTCGGGTACTGCAAAAAATAAAACAGTGCCGCCTCTGTCAACGGATTGCAACGCTTGCACAGCAGCTGGAAATGCTCCGGTGCAAACTATCACAAGATCTGCCAGCCTGTCTTCATTCACTTTGCACACTTCAGCTGGCACGTCTTCCTTGGCATGTACGATCGCATCTGCCCCGAATTTCTTCGCTGCTTTAAGGCGATATTCGGTGATATCCGTTGCAATGATTCTCTCTGCTCCAAGTGCTTTAGCCAGTTGTATATGCAGCAATCCGGAAATACCGCTGCCTATGACCAATACGCTCCGGCCGGGTTGCATATGTGCCAGTCTCTGTCCTCGTGCGACGCAGGCCAACGGCTCGATAAAGGTCCCCTCTTCGAACGATATTTCTTCTGGAAGCAAAAACATGCCTCTATCAACATTTATCTGCGGCACCCGGATGAACTCTGCAAAACCACCAGGATCGTAATTCGTTTTGTGCAGGGTTTCACAAGCGGTATGATGGCCGTTAAGACAATAACGACAGGTATTGCAGGGAACATGGTGAGAGACGAAAACCCCATCACCTTTTTTGTATTTTTTTACATCCTTTCCGATCGCAACGATCTCCCCAGTAATCTCGTGACCGAGCACCAGAGGTGCTTTTTTAATACGGTACCATTCCATGACGTCACTGCCGCAGATGCCGCTGGCAATCACTTTTACCAGTAGCTCACTAGCGCCAATTTGCGGGATTGGCATCTCCTCTAAACGCACGTCCTTGTTGTTATAGTACATTGCGACGCGCATAAACGATTTTAATGGTTTCTGGGTTAAAGGATTTTTCGGCGCTTGGCGAAATGGTGTATAACGTCCCGAGCGTATCTGAAGTCCAGTGAAGCTGGATTTGGGTGAAGGTACGAAGCACCGAAGCCTTTTATCCGCTGTTATACACAGCGAATGAAGTGAGCGCAGTCGGCTGAGAATGCTTATTTTCCAAGTGCTTTATATGCTGGTTTTATTGCCGCCAGTACAGCCAAAAGGATAAAAGCCCACCAGTATGGCAAAATCCGTACTGAAAAATAGGCTCCTATTGGCAGCCCAACGCAAAACACACTAAGTTTTATTAGCTGCACATCTACCCAACCTAAATTTTTTACTTTTGAATCTGCCCAAGTTACAAAACTCATATTTTTTACACCTCCTTTACACTTATTTAAATCGACCCTATCCGGTCGTTCCGTGCGCATTACTACTGTTTGCCCTTTTTAATGCTGTCGAACAAGTCATGCGCTTCTTTCGGAGTGGCATTTTCATGGATGATGGCACGAATAGCTCTGATCATCGCCACCGGGTAATCACTTTGCCACACGTTTCTTCCCAAATTTACGCCTATGGCGCCTTTCTGGATGCCGTCATGAACAAACTCGAAGGTCTCAAGCTCAGAGTCCACTTTGGGACCACCCGCCATAACGACTGGTACAGGACAACCACGAACGACCTTTTCAAAACCTTCTTTGCAATAGTACGTTTTTACCACCCGTGCGCCCAACTCGGCAGCAATCCTGCAACATAAAGCAAGATATCGTGCCTCGCGCTTCTCCAACTCCGCTCCGACGGCCGTGACTGCCATTACTGGAATGCCATACTCTTCGCACTCGTTGACAAGGTTCGATAGGTTTAACAACGACTCGTGCTCGTGTTCGCTGCCCACAAAGATGGAGAGGGATACCGCGCTGGCGTTGAGTCGTATGGCCTCTCTCACAGAGGTGGTAATCCCTTCGTGAGATAGTTCCTCTTTCCTAGCCATGCTCGTGCCGCCGGAGACCCTGAGAATGATCGGTTTGGTTTTGGTAGGGTCCACACATGAGCGCAGTATTCCCCTCGTGAGCATGATCGCATCTGCGTAAGGGAGAAGGGGGTCAACGGTTTTGCCTGGCTCTTCTAATTTGCGTGTGGGTCCTTGAAAATACCCGTGATCTATGGGCAAAAAGAGAGCTTTACCATCGGATTGAATCAACTGCGAAAGCCTGTTTTTCATCCCCCAATCCATATTTCACGCCTCCTTTACATTTTTTATTTTTCAGGTCTGACGATTAAATAACCTTTTTCCATCAGCCAATGATGAAACCGCCATGTGGTAAATTTACAATGATTTTTACAAGTTTGCCTTATTTTTTGATATTCTTCAGAATCTCGTTTTTGAGCGTTCAAATCTAACTGTACTGGACATTTCACATCGTTACAAAACTCTCTCTGTTTGTAATCCACATACCCAGCGATTGACATGATAATGATAACATTCTCGATTCCGATATTTAAAGATAGCTTTACTAGTTTTCCAATACGACTTTTCTAAGGAAATGCGGGGGGCCGGATTTGAACCGACGAACTCCTGCGAGAGTAGATCTTGAGTCTACCGCCTTTAGCCAACCTTTTTCCGTTAACGCTTTTGCGAGCGTTTAGCGAGGAAAAGGGTTATTGGCCTGACTTGGCGACCCCCGCCAACCTGATAAATTGCCCTTTGTTTTAGATGTATTTATCGGTCAACGCTTCACTGTACGCATTCACAAAGTGAATGCTTAAGCCCGAAGGGCGTATGCCGTGGTTACGGCTTAAACGGAGTGTACGCGGAGCTTAAATGCGCTGAAGCGCATGTACGCTCACATGTACGCTCCTCTTCCTTGGACCGTCCAACTCCACGAGAAAAATGCTCTGCCAGGTTCCCAGCGCAAGATTGCCATTTTCGATTGGTATGGTTACGCTAGGTCCCAAGAGGATGGCCCTGAGATGTGAGTGTGCATTATGATCGATTTGGTCGTGTTGATAGCCCGCTCCCTTGGGAACGGCTTTGTCCAACGCGGATAGTATGTCTTCTCTCAGTCTTGCCTCATTTTCGTTAACGATGATGCCCGTCGTCGTGTGAGGCGTGTAGATAACGCAGAGACCATCCTTTGCCCCGGCATCTCTCACGATCTCTTTTACCCTTTGCGTAATATCAATTAGTTCGGTTTCCTGAGACGTCTTAACCTCTATGTTCATGCCCATTCCAACGTCAGTAATGTTTGTATTCTCCATACTCGCACTTAGGACAGTATCTATACGGATTGCCCGTATCTGGGTCCACTTTTTTGGGGTCGACTCTCAGTTTTGCGCCACAGTTTGGGCATAGTTCTTCGCTCTTCCACTCGTCGGCATCTATCAGTCTTTCTTCTGTCATAATACCCTCACAGAGCCGTCGGAGGGATTCGAACCCTCGACTTGTCGCTTACGAGGCGACCGCTCTACCACTAAGCCACGACGGCATAAAATATCAGTCCCGTGTAGACTTAAGAGTTATGATGTAACCTGGCAATCGACGCAGATAATGTATTTGTGCGGTGCATATGAATGCACCTTCCTGGTGTTGAGAACCTTGATGCCCACACCAGAACGCACGGCAACCTCCTGGATGATGTGAATTGCCTCCTCAAAATCGTCCTCATGCCTGATGTCATAGTAATGTATCATCCCCCCGGACCTTAGCATCCCAATCGCCTCTTTCAGGAACTCACTTGCCTTATGTGGAAGATTCATGATGACCCTGTCGGCGCGCCCTTTTAGGTCAACAGCCACTTCGCGAACGTCCCCTTGAATTATCTCGATGTTGGTCATGGAGTTCTGCTCCACGTTCTTGCGTAGAAACAGGATCGCATCTGGATTCTTGTCGATCGCTATTACGTGTTTCGCGCACTTGGCAATTAAAATCGAGAAGGGTCCTACACCAGCAAACATGTCAATGACTGTCTCATCCGGCTTGACCTGCGCAGATACACGCGCTCTCTCTGTGGAGAGATGGGGGTTAAAATAGGTGCGCTGAAGGTCAACAACATACCTGCAGCCGTGCTCTTTGTAGACCGTTTCAGTTTTTGGCTCACCTGCAACTACCTTGAAGTCGCGAACCCTAAATTCGCCGGTTGTGGGAGAAGTGGGACATAAAATTGTCTTCACATTCTTATGTGTCATAAGAACCGCTTTTGCGACGTTCACATCCTCCTCGGCGATGATAGCGATATCACCGATGACCTCATATGAAGGGGCGAATCCCAAGATGTCTTCGATTGTCTCGTGTTTTTTCGCCTTTTCGAACTCCCTGGTCATAATTTCCATGTCTGACGGGGTGTTTTTCTTGTTTAATACCGGAACGTACAAAAACCGGTCATCCGACCGAATCTTGAGGGATTTGTTCAAGATGCCGAGTTCGGCCAACCTCTTGCGAGCTGGTTCGCCTTTTGCCCTTGGAACCTTTACACACAGGGATTTCACAATAAAGCCTCAAGAAAAGATGATCCCACATATAATTAACTGCTCGCCTTAGAGATGGAGCGGTATGCCTTGTGCTGTCTCCTGTCCCTCTGGTGTCTTGGAAACATACCTGTATTCTCGCTGCGCTCTACTACCCCGCCGCTCCAAGATACCGGCTCTATACATCCTACCTAGGTAGGTGGAAACAGTGCTTAACGGTATGCGCCCAGAAACACGCTCGTAGTGCGCCTTGGCTTCTTTCGAGGTGAACCAGACGTCTGGATATTCATATCTCAATAATAGTTTCAGCCGCTCCTTAACCGTCAGCGTTTCATCGCTTAGTCGTGCTATGTCCTGCGCAAAGTCTTGGGAGGTGAGACGCGATGAAGTTTCAGCGGGTGTAGGCTGGAAATCCAGAGCTTCAATCATCTGAAGGACTCTTTCCTTAGCGAGAGCGCCCTCGAACGACACGATAGTTTTCGTGTCATCGTCGTAGACGATCTCTACATTTATCTTCATCACGCTCACTCCCGGTTCGGCGTCCCATCCCCTCCAGAATGGTGTGTTCAAGTCTCATCATTCACATTTTATTGTGGTGTGAATGTGAAACGCTTTTGTGAACGACATGTGAACAATAGTAAACAACCCATATATATACTTTTCAGTAGAAATAATGGTGTAGACCTGTAGATGGTCAATTCAGACGTTATACTGTGCTTTTTAGGCGCTTAGAGACGCTATAATGGCTAATTTTGTGTTTCACATTACCACAGGCTGTGAATATTCATAAAGATTTCTCTATGCTCTTCTCTTCTTTTTCCATAAGAAATGAAGGGGTTGTTTAATTTACCCTTAACACTCTTTTTCACATAGTTTAAATAATAATAAGCCTGCTAAGTCGATATCAGCACAAAAATTAAGGTGTTGAGCGTATCTATCCACAGATTTGGTGAATTGGTGAAATGCTTACATTTGTCGGTGTAGGATTATATGACGAGAAGGATATAACGCTAAAGGGTCTTGGTGCCGTCAGGGATGCGGATCGTGTTTTTGCCGAGTTTTACACTTCCAAGCTGATGGGGACAACGCTGGACAAAATGGAACGATTGTATGGAAAAAAGATTCACCTACTAACACGAGAGGATGTCGAACAGAAGCCAGAGAAGATACTTGCCTTGGCAAAAGACGAAGATGTGGTCTTCCTGGCAGGTGGAGATGTCATGATTTCCACAACCCATGTGGACCTCAGGCTTAGAGCGATGGACAGGGGTATCAGAACGAGAATCGTCCACGGGTTGTCTGTGCAATCTGCGGTATGTGGATTGACGGGGTTGCAAAACTATAGGTTTGGCAAGTCTGCCTCCATCGCATTTCCGTACAAAGGACGGACGTCAGAGATGCCGTACGATACGATTAAGACCAACAAAGAACATAACCTACATACGTTATTGTTCCTTGATATCGCAGAGAAGTGCATGACGATAAACGAGGCTATAGATATTCTCCTAGGAATCGAAAAGGATAGAAAAGAGGACGCGGTCAAAGGAATAGGCGTGGGGATTGCGCGCGCCGGCTCAGAAAATCCGCTGGTGAGGGCGGATTATATAGAAAGGCTACGAAAATATGACTTTGGGGCACCGCTTCATGCCCTGGTGATCCCTGGGCACCTGCATTTCCTAGAGGCGGAGGCGCTTATCAAACTTGCCGGTGCACCCCCGGAAATAGAGAGTGAAATAATTTAGAGGCGAAATGGCCAGAAAATCGATTGGCGTGATATTTGGGGAAACTACTCCGCTGGAGTTCAAATTTGCCGTTGCAGATAGCAGGGCCACCAAAAG
>JAUWXC010000076.1 GCA_030616565.1 Methanocellales archaeon
ATCCAAAGCAATCACGCGCGGCCACATCTGCTCCTTGATCTAGGAGTATCTCCATGATCTGTATGTAGCCCAACTGGGCTGCAATAAGCAACGGCGTTTGATCTAAATCGTTTCTAGCATCTACGTTCACCCCTTTCTTCAGTAGATCCCGAACCCTTCCTACATCCCCTTGCCCGCAGGCTTCATGCAGTGCAAGACCTTTGTCCTTGTCTTTGCTATGTCTTACTGCCTTAATTGTATCTTTGCGATGGCGTTTCGAGAAAAGGTTCTTATCCCATTCAATATAGAACTCTTTCCCGCAATGCACACAAGTCACTTCTATCGAAAAAGCGTTGGGATTTTCAGGTCGAGAAACTGCGTACCATGCGATAAATCGACCTCCTGCGGGGAATATTATCGAATAATTGATCGCTTGGCAGTTTGGACAGCGCGGATGATCAAGGTAACGACCAGTATATCCATATTCCATTTTTAGTAATTGCGGAGACGTTGATAGAGGGCTACCTTCCTCCAACTCTGAAGGACGAATTAATGGGCTTTTACAATTGACGCAGATAAGTGCGGTGCCAAGGGGGGATCTTTCTTTGATACTGGAGTGGACTTATAGCAAGACATACAGGTAATCATGGCTGTGCCGTTAGGAATCTTATTGTTCTCTGTCTCTGCTTCCGCTAAGACTTGACGTTTTTTAAACAATTTATCAAAAATACCCATAGGGAAACCTCCTTTTACCTAACCACTCATATCTAGTGATTTGTGAATTATCATTGTTAGTAATAAGCCTTTTGCTCACGATTGCGTATAACGGCTGACGCATATCTGAAGTTCGCCTGATAGGGCGAATTTGGGCGAAGCACCGAAGGTGCGAAGCCAGATATGCGTCTGTTATATGACCGAGCCGAAGGTGAGACAAGGACACGAAGTGTCCGCAGAGTTGCCCGCATTTCATGGCTGTATGCTTTTTTATATTTTAATCCACACTAATCGCATAGTATGGATGCCCTTGTTGAGGCCCTTTTTTATTTCTGTTGGGCCAAAAAACGTGAAAGTTCTTGCCAACGCTCTGCATCATCTACAGAGTCCTCGACGATTTCCCTAAGTTGACGACATAGGCGTGTGCTTTCTGCTGCCGCAGCGAGAATAGACTTCCAAAGCGAATCGTTACATGCATATAGAATATTCGCGAGAGGACTTCCCCCGACAATTGTATCAATAAGCTTGCACATGTTTTCATCAGATATATTTTTTGAGTTTATGAATTGTACAACCTCCCACGCCTGTGCTGGCTCCTTTAGGGAAAGATCGTATAATTCAAGAACTGCCCACTCCTTGTCTTTATCCACATGCCCCTTTGTCCCATCTAAATAATACCGCAACCACGTTTCCGCAATCCCTTGCACGCTTTTAGAGGTTCCAAGACTCCCCAGATTGACTGAGCCTGCACTGATATTGTCTTCATTCTTTTTTGAATGAATTTTAGGTTGCCGATCGTGGCAAGTTTCAGTTTTTTCGTCTTTTTTGTTTCGTCCAAATATTCTATCAAATATTCCCATTTTATCACCTTCTATCTTTACATTCGATAAGGGCACACAGCCTTTTATATTTCTCTCTTGGAATGCGGGCAATTTCATATAACGTTTTCGGTGTTTGCGAAGTTTCGAAGGCATTTGGGTGAGCGAAGCGAACCGCAAACGCTCTGTTATCTGCCGTTGTGGGCATTCTTTTCTAAATGATTTTTGAAGGTTTGATACCATTCTATTGCATTGTATTTTCGTTTATATCCATTTTTCCTTACTTCCTTGGTTTGTTTTTCTCTCACCACTTCTGCCATTTTACAGCTTCCTCACCAAAATCTTTTCCTGTTATCTTCCCCAGTGCCTTTGCTGCTTCCTTTCGGACATCCGGATCCTCATCCTTCAGAGCAGCGATCAGAGCTTCTACTGCACGGGAATGTCGCTCCGCCCGTGCCTCCCCTACCTTCTCGAACCAATCCTCAAACTTTAGGCCTAGGTCAGCAAAATCACTAATTGGATCCCCATACTGCACTGTAACAGTGAGTTTATCTTCATAAGCTATGTTAGAAACTAAGTCGATGGGTATTCCTACCTCGTAGTCAGTGAATTCCTCCCTTACACTAGAAGCAAATTTACATTGCGCAGTAAGCGGTACGTCAACTATCAGGTCTTCTCCCTTCACATCTCCTGCAACTACTTTCAACGGATTTATTGCAGAGAAGCGGAATACAAGATTTCTCGCAGTCTTAGTATGTATGGACAGCAGGACATCCGTCTGTAGGATGGGCGTTCCCACCGCAAAGAAAGGCCCAAATGGCTATTGTCTCTCGTCACAAAGCATCGTGGCGGCTTTATATGCCTTTTTATAAAGCTTTCTTTAAAAAACTCATTGAAAGGACTATCGAATTCTGCCAATTCGCTCGGTTCCGGCACCTCAAACTCATCAATCTTACCATCAACTATAATACGGGGCACTTTCCGTATATTTATTAGAGAAGTATATCTTGCTGAAGGGCCTGAACGGGTTACGGACCGAGATTTGGTTCGTCCGGTATCCTTTTCTTTAAAAAACTCTTTCCAAATCCTATCGAATTCCGGCCAACTATTTGCGGAAGAACTCCCTGCCCGCAATGGCAGCTGTGGCTGGTATTTATTTTTATGCTCTTCCCACCATTGACGCCATTTCTCCAGATTTTGCCCAAGCTTCCTACCCATAATCTTCTCTAGCGCCATGGCCGCTTCGTTCCACACCACCGCATCCGCATCCTTCAGAGCGCTCACAAAGAAGCTTTTTCATGCAGTTGCTGCACCCATCTGCTGAGAGCAGCGTGTGTCTCAACTTCCGAAAGTCGGCATGAGGAACTCAGTTTGGAGGTTTTGTGTTGCTGTCAAGCTCTTCAAGTATTAAGGATTTCATTTGTAACTTCTTTTGCAGCTCTTCCATCAATGACAAAGCAAAGTCGCATTGCCAAAAGGACATCCCAAGAGGGTCCCGGGTAAATATGACCACTGTTTCTCCCTTCTTGGCTTGCACTGCTTGCACTATCACCATGAGCGACACACTATACCTCGTTCCCTCACGTGTCAGTATGAAATCCCACCAGGCGACGTACGCGCCGGGAACTATCCCTTCCAACTTTTCGTCTGGTCCGCCGCCTTTTTTCTCCATAACATCCCGCAAGTTCGTTAAAACTGTTCTCCATTCCAACGGGTAAAGGCTCGAAACTTGTGCACGTCCATCCCGATGAGTGTCAAGTTTGACACCGAGGGCGATTGCCCTCTGTTGCTGGATCTGTTGCTGTACGGGAGTGATAAGCTCTTTGGAATGAATAGTTGCACATCCAACCAGAATTAAAGAAACCGCTGTGACGATAACCAGGGCAATGGAAAACCCATTCGTAATCATCAGTCTTCTCCTCATCGTTTTTCTCCTTTCTCTGCCTGCAATGAGCAGATAACTTGTTTATATACACATTGCAGATAAACATCCATGTGTGCATAATACTTCCTGTGAATCTCCACCAGCCGACGTATCTGCCAGGCACCATACCTTGCAGTCCCGCTTTTGGGCGGCCGCCTTTTGCCTCCAAGACTTCCTTTAGGTTCGCCATCACTGTTCTCATGTCAAAAGGATAAAGGCTCGAAACTTCTGCACGCTCATCCCAATGAGTCTGAAGTTTGACACCGAGAGCGATTGCCCTCTGTTGCTGAACGGGAGTGCAACGCTCTCTGGGAGGAATCATCGCACAACCAACCAGTGTAAGGGCTACCAATTCGAGAAGAAATAGTCTGTGATTGGTCCATCTGTGAGACAACAAGAATAGAATCATGCGCAAAGCGCCCTGTAGTCTGCCTTTATTCATAACGTGAATGTCCTCAAATGTGTTGGCCTTGTCACCTACTATGCCGCACGCCTAACGGGGAGCTCAGCGGCGGCGATTAGCCGTCCGCTCGAGCGTCTTGTTCGGCTCTTGAAAATCGTCAATCGAACATAGTTATCAGGAACATAGCTATTTACTCTTGATGGCTCTCCTGACCTCATCCTCAAGCCTCATCGCTAGCGGATCCCGGCAGTCAGCGAGTTTATATGAAATCCCCCATTCAACTAGTGTCACGCCAATAATGGTGGGAATTGGAACAAAGGGCAATATCCCCATCTTTCGGAGCTCCAAATGCCCACTCCCGGAGCATTTGCCATGACTGTCCGGGCTGCGACGTAGGATTTGCGCTTCTCACTTCCCCTCGTACTCGAGTACCTGCAAAACCTACCTTGCGCCCTTATGGCCCAATGCTGCTGCCCGATCGAAGCAACGCCGGGCTTCAGTATGGTGTCCCATATGATAAAGCGCCACGCCCTTCATGTACCAGGCATCAGCATACTGCGGATTTATCTCCAGGGCGCGCTCAAAGCATTCCACCGCTTCCTGATGGCGCCCGAGTAAGCCCAGCGCCGCACCCTTGCTGCACCAGGCCTTGGCCAGCTGGGGATTTATCTCCAGGGCGCGCTGCGAGCATTTGACGGCTTCCTCAAGGCGCCCCAGCGGTCCTAGCAGCACGGCCTTGTTGTACCAGGCCTCGGCCAGTTCCGGGTCAATCTTCAGCGCGCGCTCATAGCATTGTAGGGCTTCCTGAGAGCGCCCGAGCTTTTTCAGCGTCACGCCCTTGTTGGTCCAGGCCGCGGCATACTGCGGGTTTATCTCCAGGGCGCGCTCAAAGCATTCGATGGCTTCCTGATGGCACCCGAGCGGTCCCAGCAGCCCGCCCTTGTTGTACCAAGCATCGGC
>JAUWXC010000100.1 GCA_030616565.1 Methanocellales archaeon
CATCGGCGCGCGTGAAGCTAATGGGGAATGCCTCATAATATGCTCTGCGGAAATATATCATATTAATGAGACGGTGGAACTCACCCTGGAACACGCTGATAGTAAGCAAATCATAATTCCACGCTCAATCAAAGACGACAAAGGATCTATCATCGCCAAGCTCAGAGCCGGCGACGCAGTTGTATCAGCAGATGTCACCCGACTTCGCATGCTAAATCCTGCGCTGCCTTTTTTCATGTGCATCCCAAGAAAGCGCTTCGTCGAAATCGGTGGATACGATGAAGATTTTACCGGTGTCTGTTGGGACGATAACGATATAACCGATCGGCTAATTGCTGATGGCGGCCAGTATGTCACCACTGACGCCCAAGTCGTGCATCTATTTCACCCCAGGCACAACTACAGATCTACCCAAATCAAAAAACGCTGGACCCACAATAAAGACCTCTATGACAGCCGTAAAGGCTCAATTGTTCGAAATAAAGATAGAGAATGGGGCTCAAGATCATAACCGCGATCGATGTCGGAGATATATAATGCGACTCACAGATCTTGAAACAAGAATTTGGAACCAGGGAGAACGGCTCATCCCCGGACGCACCCATAATGCAGATGAGGCGCGACGTCACAAAAGCTCATATGAATTCTTCGTCAACACAATTAAACACGATATCGAAATGGGGGAGGTTGAGCACCCAAGCATACTAGATCTGGGCTTTGGTTGCGGATTTGGATGTATGATGCTTGCATCCATCTCAGGCGCAAAGGTCACAGGAATCGATATCGGCGAAGAATGTTTAGAATATGCCTCGCGCCACTACAATGCACCGAATGTATCATACGGGATTTTCGACATAATAGATTTCCTAAAAATAAAGAAGGAAGAATTTGACTATGTGGTGTTACGTGGGGTGCTCGAGCATATAGAAAATGGATTAGATATCATCATAAAAGCCAATTGGGCTGCACGTTTAATGTTTGATGTCCCATACGCGGAGCCTCTAGGCAACAACCACCACCACGCTTTAACCAACATTACCGAAAAAGACTTTGGGCGTTGGGCTGATATAGAAATTTTCTATGAAGATCTGACAGGCCGCATCTACACCGCAGATCAAAAGCCACAAAAGCCAAATATGATCATGGGGGCTATGAGAACCCGAAATTTTGAAGCGATAACCGATCTGTTCAGCTTTCCAATCGCTCCAGCTCCCTGATTGATGGAGCCGTGCTCGCCGATGCCAGATCTGCTCAATACCAATCTATCTTTTCCAAAAATCTTTGTCACCGGCATCTATGGAGGCGGGAAAAGCACCACCGCCCACACAATATCCAAACATACCAATCACCCCTACCAAAACTTCGACAAACTGTGGAGTTACTCTAGGAAACCGCATGGCGCGATAGCTGATGATGCATATATCTCCGCGATGTTACACCAGCTTGGGCCGCGATTTATTATAGACGCGATACCGTTCAATTCGCCAGCATCTGAATTCTACCTTAGTTTCAATAAGTTTTATCAAACACATAGCGACGAAATTCTGATTATATGCGCACTGTGTCGTCCGCTTGAAAAATGGTTATTACGCATAGCAAAAAAATCCGGCATGGGACGACTATCACAAAAATCTCATATCGCAAATTACATCGACTTTCATATTAATATCCTAACATCACTCAACGAGAGAAATATCCTTTACTACGAAACCGTAACCCAAACATATTTACCCCGAGAGGTCGTCGATGAATTCGTTGGCGAGCTAAGAAAGATAGACGATCAATAATTAGCGCCCCAATCATTCTAAAAAAATCATGACAACCAAAGAAGAACTCACCAAACACCTCAATGCGCAACACTATGACAAACATTACCAGGATATATTACCAATCAATTTGGTTGGTTACAGTCAGTCCTTCAAGACTTGGCAACGGCTTGAGAAAATCATTCAATGGCGCGGAAAAACCATTGTAGATCTCGGCTGTTTTCATGGCTACTTTTGTTTTAGGGCTGCGAAGATGGGCGCATCTAGCGTCATTGGCCTGGACGCTCTCGAGGCTGTGCTGATAACTGCTCGTATGATCGCGAAGCTCGAGCAGTGCAACACAACTGAGTTTCGCGAATGGAAAGATACGGATCCGATTCCCAGGGCAGATGTTACCCTATGCCTCAATGCGCTCCACCATTTCCCTGACCCCCTTATTTGTCTGCGTAATATCAACAGTGAAATCACCATATTTGAAGTCCCAAACGCACAGGAGGAACTAATATCTTCTGCTTTCGAAATTACAGGACGATTCCAATCGCACCGTAAACGGCGCACCATCTTTACTGCGAAGCGAAAACCATAGACCAACAGCCGAAATGGAAGGCGCAAAACAATTCTGGGAAACATGTCACCGCAACGACAGCGTGCCGCACCTATCCGGCGTCCAATATGACAAGACTATGGATTTTTTGCGGCTCCATGACTACATCCAACCAGGCATAAAGGTACTCGAGATTGGCGTGGGGCTAGGATATGTAACTCAGGCCCTATACGAAAATGGAATCACCACAAGCGCTATCGATATTTCCGATGCGGCAATAGCACGGGTAAGTGAGTATTGCGAAAATACATACACTATCGAAAATATTAGACAACTCCCGTCAGATTACTTTGATGTTATCCTCTGCATCAACGTCGTCCAACATATACCGACAGATTTGTTGCGGACAGAACTTCGCCACTTCATTCGTGCGCTCAAAAAAACTGGCACCTTCGCGCTTCAATTTGTATCAAATACAAAAACTGAAGATCTGGGCGCTAACGCCACAATGGCGGACATCAAATCTGGAACGCTATGCAGATCGCCGTCTTTCATGAGCGCGATGATCGAAACTCTGGGCGGAAAAAGCGAGCCCGTTTATGAATGCAACGGCCTGAAAAATGGCAAAGTAAACGGAGTCCACGTGTTTCACATACAGAAACTATGACCAACCGTCACCAACGAGGGCTAAAAAAATGGGGCGCAAAATAATAACCATCGCCGGAACAAGGCCAGAACTCATCCGCCTCAGCGTCATCATCGGCAAGCTCGATAAGAGCTGCGAACATACCCTCCTCTGGACAGGGCAAAATTACAGCCAATCGCTGGGCTCGCTCTTCTTCGACTGCCTCGAGATCCGTGAACCCGACATCCGCAGACCAGACGCCCCCTTCTCCGGCCTCGCAGACCAACTCGCGAGCAGCTTCACGATGATCGAGCGTTCCATCCTCGAGGAGGAGCCTGAGGCCACCCTAGTCCTCGGCGACACCAATAGCGCGCTAGCGGCAGCCATCATTTGCGAGCGGCTCAACGTCCCTGTGTACCACCTAGAGGCCGGCAATCGCTGCTTCGACGACCGAGTCCCCGAAGAGAAAAATCGCCGCGTTATCGATGCCATCTGCTCGCACAACCTCCC
>JAUWXC010000083.1 GCA_030616565.1 Methanocellales archaeon
CAGCCAGTTGCTTGCCATGAGGGGGCTTATTGAGCTATCAACCCAGCAATCGCATACATCAGGGCTACCTTTGATATTTTTTGAACGACACTTTGGGCATGCATCTACTGGTGCATTGTCTACCGCGGGATTGACAGGCAAATCATCTTGCGAAGGCACGATCATCTCATCGCAGTCCCCACAGTACCAGAACGGTATCGGCGTTCCGAAGACCCTCTGCCTGGAGATGACCCAGTCCCAGTCCAGGGAGTTTGCCCAGTCTGTGAGTCGCTGGAACATATACTTTGGATACCAGTTCATCTTCCCTGCGGCGTTAACCACATCGCTCGACTTATCCTTGACCTTGATGAACCACTGGGGCATGGGGATGAATTCAATCGGCTTCTGGCAATCGGTTCGCTCTGAATGAATCAGGACCCTGTGCTTTATCTGTTCCTGCTTGGTGATTGCACCGCTCGATTTCAGATCTTCTGTAATCTGCCTTTGACACTCCTCTATATTCATGCCTTTGTACTTGCCGGCAGCCTCTGTCATCAGCCCATTCCTATCAATGGCGATGATTACCGGCAGTGAATACTTCTGCTGCCACACCAGGTCCTGCTCATCACCGTACGTGCAGACGTAAACCGCACCCGTTCCGAACGTCATGTCTACGTCCTCATCCGTGATGATGGGAATATCTCTCTCATAAAGGGGCAATCGCGCCATCTTCCCGACATACTTGCTGTATCTCTCATCATCAGGATGCACCATGACCGCAACGCATGCGCACATCAATTCTGGCCTAGTTGTGGCAATGGTTATACCACCACCATCGACATCTAATTGTATGTAGCTGAGGGTACCATCCCGCTCGATATATCCAAGTTCAGCCTTGGCAAGCGCGGTTCCACAGTTGCAGCAATAATGTATCGGGTGACATCTTCTGTAGATCAGCCCGAGATCATTGAACTTGAGCAGCGATAACTGGACCTTGATGATGTGGTCTTTGGACATGGTCCTGTATTCCCTGGACCAGTCAGCCGAATACCCCAGTCTTTTGAACTGGATCTTCATCTTCTCGATACTCTTCTCAGTCCAGCCTATGCACGCCTCTCTGAATTTCTTCCTGTCCTCCTTGGAGATGCCGAGTTTTTCCACCTGCAACTCGGTGGGCAAGCCATGACAGTCAAAACCTTGCGGTAGCAGAACATTATATCCTCTCATTCTCTTGTATCGTGCGGCAATATCGATCCATGTATGATTCAATATATGTCCCATGTGGAGGCTGCCCGAGGTGAAGGGGGGCGGCGTATCGATGACATACACCGGGCCACCCGCATTGGGGTCAAACCTATAAATCTCATCCTTTCCCCACTGCTCCTGCCATTTTGGCTCGATTTTATCGGGTTCGTATATCTTTGGCATCACAATCTCACTTTCCTTCCGCTTGCATCTCTAGCATATCGTCCGAATTCTGAATCGACCAACGTCTCTCCGCTAAATACAGGACCATCTACACAGACTCTCAGCCCCGATGGGTCGATGCAGCAGGTGCCGCAGATGCCCATTCCACACTTGATGTAGCGCTGGAGGCTGAACTGTGTTTTAGATGCCATGTTTGCACCCTTTGCTACCTCTAAAACTCTGCTCATCATCTTTTCAGGTCCGCAGGAGTATATCTGGTCATACTCTCGCAGGTCCAATCCATCCAATAGTTCGGTGACAGGTCCTTTATATCCTTCAGATCCGTCATCTGTTGCCGTCTGCAAATCGCCAGCACTCCTGTATCGCTTTACAAATAACAGCTCATCACCTGTTTTAGCGCCCAGGAGCGTTTTTACCTTTATTTTTTTACCTTTTGCCTCTTCTGCCAGAGGTGCCAGCGGTGCGGCTCCAACGCCACCGGCGATTAACAGGATCGATTTTCCACTCAGCGTAAAGCCATTTCCAATGGGACCTCTTATTCTCACAGAATCGCCTTTTCTCAATTTGAATAAGGCAGAAGTAGCATCGCCCACCTTCTGGACTGTAATCGCATCGGGGTATGACAGGCTCATCGGAATGTCGTCAACCCCTCTAATCCAGACCATCACGAACTGCCCGGGCTTGCCATCCAGCGTTAAACCCAGAAAAAACGTCTTGGTGGATGGCGTTTCATCCACAATCCTCGTTATTCTTGCGTTAATAGGCATCATTTCTGTGCCACGCCCCTGATACCGTCCAGGGTGCATCGCCTTTTCTCGAGAAATTGCATAATTCCCTTGGAGATATTCCTGAACACGTTTATGTCATCGTGTACAGCGGACCCGATCTCTATGGCGGTGGCACCTGCCATGATGAATTCGATGGCATCTTTCCACGATGAAATCCCGCCGACGCCGATGACATCGATGTTCAATGCAGCGCACAACTCATACACGCACCTCAGAGCGACAGGCTTTATCGCTGCTCCGGATAATCCGCCGACCTTGTTGCCCAGAATTGGATAGCCGGATTCTACGTCGATGGCCATCGCGGGTATTGTATTGATCGCGACCACGGCATCTGCCCCCCCTTCTTGGGCAGCCAATCCCACTTCTGCGATATTCGCCAGCGGTGGAAGTTTTACCCATACTGGGACATCTACCGCATTCTTTACGGTCTTCGCAATCTCCTTGACTTTCCGCGGGTCTGTGCCCAAGGTCGCGCCGTATCCTTCAGCATGCGGACAGCTCAGGTTCAACTCAAAGGCATCAGGACTTGCTTTACTTAGTCCCAATGCAACCTCTTCAAACTCTCTTGCATCAGAGCCGAATATGCTCGCGATTACTGGTACATCCCCTTTTGCCATCTCCAACTCGCGCACAAATTCATGATAAGAGGGATTGGGTAATCCCATTGCATTCAAAAAACCATGCTCTGTTTTGATCAGCACCGGTCCAGGATGCCCCTCTCGTGGCGAGACACCTGTTGATTTTGTTACGACCGCACCTGCACCGTGCTGCACCACTCTCTTCAGCGAGGCAGCACCGGTTCCGAGAATCCCAGCCGCCAGTATAGTGGGATTTTTCAATTTCAGGCCACCAACATCAGTCGTCAGGTCCATTTGGCTCACGTCTCGCACTTTAAATATCGTGTTGAGAAATATATCTTTCTGTAGCGCTCAGAAAATTTATGTCATATTGGACTAAAGGTAAAAGGTCATGTTAAGAATTACGACACCTTCCCGTCTGCACATCGCTTTAATCGATTTAAACGGAGCCCTTGGCAGGATTGACGGCGGCATCGGTCTTGCGCTGGACACCCCATCTATAACCGTCTCGGCGGAAAAGGCAGACAAAATCACCGTAGAGGGAAACAGTGCACTGCAAGAGCGTGTGGAGAAGAGTGCAGAGGCGGTGGCAGGACGTCACAGAGGTGTCCATATCGTGATTGAAGGGGATTACCCATCGCATGTAGGACTTGGCTCTGGTACTCAGGCATCTCTTGCTGCAGGAATGGCCGTAAACGTGCTCTACGATCTAGGACTATCGGCTCTAGACATCGCGAGAATTGTGCGACGGGGTGGGACATCCGGTATCGGTGTGGCGGCATTTGAGAAAGGGGGTTTTATCCTCGATGGTGGACACAGGTTCGATGAGAAAGGGGGATTTAAACCATCCTCGGCGAGCAAGGCTCCACCCCCTCCTGTGCTGATGCGTCAAGACTTCCCAGATTGGGACATCGTGCTGGCTCTTCCAACTTTTAAGGGCGCGTTCAGCACGAGGGAAGTTAACATATTCCAAAAGGAATGCCCCATTCCCTTGGAAGAGGTGCGGGCAGTATCGCACATAATCCTCATGGAGTTGTTGCCAGCACTTTTAGAGGAGGATCTGGAGACCTTTGGCTCAGCCATTAACAGGCTTCAGGGTATAGGCTTCAAGAGAAGGGAAATCGAACTTCAACCAATTGCAAAGACGCTTATGGACGTGATGCTCAGGAGCGGTGCAGCAGGTGCGGGAATGAGCTCATTTGGCCCTCTTGTATATGGTGTCACGGATTCTCCGCACGATGTTCAGGAGGCGGTCGAGGGGCATCTGGGTGATAAAGGAAAGGTCATGTTATCGCGAGCAAGAAATACGGGGGCACGTATCCAATACCAATAAGGTTTATTAAGACATAACTCAATTGGGATGAATCTACAGGGAAGGAAAAATGGCAAGAAAACCAGCGAGCATGTATAGGGCTCTAAGAGATAGAGCCTATACGCGCAGGGAATATATGGGTGGCATACCAGGAAGCAAGATCGTCCAGTTTGACATGGGTAATTTAACTGAAGATTTCCCGGTGTCGCTGACGTTAGTTGCAAAGGAAGCGTGTCAGGTTAGGCACAGTGCCCTCGAGTCGGCACGCATCGCTGCCAACCGTTTTTTGCTCAGGGATGTAGGGCGTTTGAACTATCATCTCAAACTATTGGTTTTCCCACATCATGTTCTCAGGGAGAACAAGCAGGCAACCG
>JAUWXC010000078.1 GCA_030616565.1 Methanocellales archaeon
AAAGCACTCTGGGAGACTGGGAGAATCACAGGAATCGCATTCCAGATACGCGATGATGTGCTTGACCTGATCACACCAGAAGAACAACTCGGGAAGGAAAGGGGAAGCGACCTCATAGAGGGTAAGAGGACCTTGATCAGGATTCATGCACTCGAGAAGGGTGTTAAATTGGATCATATCAAGCGAGGAGCGTCCAAGGAGGATATCGATGCTGTGGTGCAAGCGTTGCATGACGCGGGTTCGATTGACTATGCAATGGAAAAGGCGCGCCAATTGGTCGCGCAAGGGAAAGCCAAGCTAGATATGTTGCCTGATTCTAAAGCAAAGACGTTGTTAAAAGAGCTGGCAGATTATATGGTGACGCGCACGTATTAACCTAACATCTCTTTTTCTTCGCTTTCCTGGTCTTTTTCTTGGCCAACCGGGGTCACCTCAAATATCTGTTGCAATCGTAGAGAATAAAGATTTTGTTACGCAAGTCTATTATTGGTTTAAAGCGTAAGGAGTATAAGATGAAAACAGAGATTAAAAGCGTTATACGCAAATACGCCCTGCAGAATGCCGTCAAGTACGGCTCCGCCCCCCTGAAGGGTGCGGTAATGAGCAAGGTAATGGGATTGCATCCCGGGCTTAGGTCAAAGACAAAGGAGATTGCATCCCTGGTAGAAGCGGTCTTGGCCGATGTCGCTACGATGAGTCCTGAACAAAGGAGGGCTGAACTCCAGCAAGTGGCGCCCGAGCTAATAGAAAAACTGCATGAAAAAAGAGAGAAAGAGCGCAGACTTCCTGAATTAGATGTAACAGATGGTGTAGTAATGAGGATTGCGCCCAATCCCAACGGACCGTCCACATTGGGCATCGCAAGAGGGATCATCATAAATCACGAGTATGCCAGGATGTACAATGGGAAATTCATTCTCAGATTTGATGATACCGACCCCAAGATTAAAAGACCCATGCTGGAGGCATATGCATGGTACGAGGAGGATTGTGAATGGCTTGGTGCCAAACCAGATGAAATCGTGATAGCATCCGACAGGGTAGACAGGTACTACGAGTATGCTGAGAAACTGATAAAGATGGGCAAGGCCTATGTCTGCTTCTGCGCTCAGAAGGTGTTCAAACGATTGAAGGATTCTAAAAAAGCATGTCCTCATAGGGAGCAAAGTGCTGAAGGTAATCTTGAATCATGGAAAAAGATGCTGGCTGGAGAATACGATGAGGGAGGTGCAGTCCTACGGATAAAAACCGATATCAAACACAAGGATCCCGCGCTGCGTGACTGGGTTGCTTTCAGGATCATCAAGACAGCACACCCAAGAGTCGGTGATAAATACCAGGTCTGGCCCATGCTCGATTTCGAGTCGGCGATAGAAGATCACCTGCTTGGAATCACGCACATAATCAGGGGCAAAGATCTTATGGACAGCGAGAAAAGGCAGAAATTCATGTATGAATATCTGGGGTGGGAATACCCCAAGACCTCACACTGGGGGCGGATCAAAATCCATGAGTTCGGCAAACTCAGCACCAGTGGAATGAAAAAAGCCATTGAAAAGGGCTTGTATGAGGGCTGGGATGATCCCAGGCTGCCGACGATACGCTCTTTCAGAAGGAGAGGAATACAACCAGATGCGATTAGAAATTTCATGATAGACCTGGGCGTAAGCGGAACAGATATCGCAGTCAGCATGGATACGTTGTACGCCGAGAATAGAAAACGCATAGACCCTATGGCGAATCGATATTTCTTTGTTCATGACCCCGTGCGTCTAACGATAAAAAATGCACCGCCAACAGTGGCAAAGGCGCCGCTACATCCCAATATAGACAGAGGCGTTAGGAAGATTTTCGTCCAAGGAGATGTTTTTGTGTGCAAGGAAGATGTGGAAAGGATGAAAAGGGGTGAGATACTGAGGCTTAAGGACCTGTACAATATCAAAATCACGAGTTTGAAGCCCCTCAAAGCCGAGTATATGGGGAATGATCTGAGCATCATCAGGAAGGGTGCCATCATTCACTGGGCGCCGGTTGATGGGGTCAAGGTAGAAGTACTCGCTCCAGACCGCGAATATAAGGGCATTGGCGAGGAAGGGATCAAATCAGAACCTGACAACGTCGTCCAGTTTGAGCGATTTGGGTTTGTAAAGATCGATTCCGTGAACGATGTTATAAGGGTATATTTTGCGCATAAATGATGAGATGAAGAATGGCGTTGCCATAAGCACAACATTTAAACCACATAATGCAATATTAAAGAGACACCCGACCACTAACTTATTAGAAACGATGATTGATGAAGGGTTTATAGCCCAGAAGGAGGAAATTATATGGCAAAACCAATGTACGTTAAATTTGAGGTTCCAGCCGAGTTGGAGAATAAAGCACTAGAAGCGCTGGAATTAGCAAGAGATACAGGAAAGGTCAAAAAGGGAACGAACGAGGTGACAAAATCAATTGAGAGGGGGGTTGCCAAGCTGGTTTTAATTGGCGAGGATGTACAGCCAGAGGAGATCGTTGCGCACCTACCCCCACTAAGCGAAGAAAAGAAGATACCGTATATTTATGTCAAGAAACAAGAGGAGCTTGGAGCAGCATCCGGTCTAGATGTGGGCTGTGCAGCATCAGCGATCATAGACGCCGGGAAGGGCAAAGAACTCGTAGAAGATGTTGTGCAGAAACTCAAAGCATTGGGGTGAAGGTTTTTAATGGCAGAGAATGAGGCGGTTCCAGCGGAGGTCATTGAAGTACTTGGCAGGACAGGTATGCATGGAGAGGCAACCCAGATCAAGTGTCGCATTCTCGAGGGCGTGAACAAGGGCAGAATAATCACCAGAAACTGCATAGGACCCGTGCGCGTGGGTGATATCCTCATATTGTTAGAGACTGCTAGAGAAGCCAAGAAGTTGGTTTCACGTTAATGTCCGGTGTTTACGCGCTCTGAGAGAAGAGGGATATTATGGATGGAAAAAATGCTCGTTCTGTGGCAACTCCATCGAACTTGGAACCGGTAAAATGTTCGTTCGGAGCGATGGAAGTGTCTATTTCTTCTGTTCGTCTAAGTGCGAAAGCAACACATCACTTGGTAGGACCGCGAGGAAGATCAAGTGGACGAGACATGCAAAAGTTGCAAAAGTAGAAAAGGAAAAACCAAAAGCGCCGAAAAAAAGAGTTAAGAAGAAAAAGGAAGTCAAGAAAAAGCCAAAATCAAAAGAGAGAAAGACAGGGAAGAAAGAAATCAAGAAGTGAGTCAAGATGCAGGAGCGCACCTTCTTAATGATTAAACCAGATGGTGTTCAACGTGGTTTAATGGGCGAGATCATTTCCAGGGTCGAACAAAGAGAATTAAAAATAGTTGCGCTCAAGATGCTGCGCGTAGACGACGAGACGGCGAAAAAACACTATGCCGAGCACGCAGGCAAGCCATTTTTTAATTCGCTGGTTGAGTTCATCAAGTCCGGTCCTGTTGTAGCGATGGTTATCGAGGGAGAGAACGCCATATTTACGATGAGAGAGATGGTTGGCGCAACCGACCCTGCCAAAGCCGCTCCCGGTACGATCAGGGGGGATTTTGCACATGATGCACGTGATATCACGCACAATATAGTCCATGCAGCTGATTCGTTAGAGAATGCGAAAAGGGAGATCGACCTTTATTTTGAGCATTTCTGATTCTAACAACTTAACACTCTTTATATATTCTCCAGCACATATTTGATGGCGATTATGGCTAGAAATCAAGAGAATCTGCGGACGCCCATCGTGTGTGTGATGGGGCATGTTGACCATGGCAAGACCTCGCTACTGGACAGGATACGCGGCACGAGTATCGCAGAGAGGGAGGCGGGTGCGATCACCCAGCATATCGGCGCTACCGAGATACCGTTGGCTACCATCAAGACACTATGCGGTCCTCTGATGAAAGGGGATTTTAAGGTTCCCGGGCTACTTTTCATCGATACGCCAGGGCATCATGCATTCACGACGCTGAGGAGCAGAGGGGGGGCACTAGCAGATTTAGCCGTCGTGGTGATTGATATCAACGAGGGTTTTCAGCCACAAACATTAGAGGCGCTAAAAATCTTGCGTCGCTTCAGGACTCCTTTCGTGATCGCTGCCAACAAAATCGACAGGATTCATGGGTGGCGCCCATACGAAAACGAGGCTTTTGCCACTACATACCAACGTCAAAGTGAGCGGACAAAAATGGCGCTCGATGAGGCTATTTACAAACTGATCGGTCAGTTAGATGAAGAGGGATTTTCTTCAGACAGATATGATAGGGTCAGGGATTTTCAAAAAAATGTCGGCGTGATTCCGACCAGCGCTAAAACTGGAGAGGGCACCCCTGATTTGCTGATGATCCTAATCGGCTTGGCGCAAAGATTCCTTGAGAAAAATCTGAGAGTCCATGTCAAGGGCGAGGGTATTGGGACGGTCTTGGAAGTTAAAGAGGAAATGGGACTTGGTACGACGCTCGATGTGATCCTGTATGATGGTGAGCTGAACGTCAGAGATACCATCGTGGTTGGCAGCCTGGGTGACCCCATAGTAACCAGGGTGCGCGCATTACTAAAACCCAGACCCCTAACCGAGATCAGGTCTGAAGAGAGATTTCAACGAGTG
>JAUWXC010000032.1 GCA_030616565.1 Methanocellales archaeon
AGATTTAGTAAGAATTTTTTTTAGGAGAAGTTCGCATATAAGGAGTTATATGAAATATCCATACTCAAAAAGGTGTAAAAAGCAAAAACCTTGTGGAGTTACCTTTTCCAAAAGCTACTCTTGAACAACTAGGCAAGAGTTTAGATGAGCTTATGGGATGAATCCTTCGTGAATCTGAGAGGTTAGCTACCAATGGAGGCAAATCAACAATAACCTCAGAACACATCAATAATGTGACATGAGTTCTGCCCAGTTTTCCTGAAACTCAAGGTATTTGTCCGCATTTTGTTTCGCATATTTTCTCGCCTCGCCTAAGGATAACCTAGCGTTGTCCATATAGGCGAAAAAATCGCTGAGATCTCTCCTGAGAAGAGATTCAAATCCGAGGAGCATGCTTGTGGTAAACGCTCTGGCACATAGATCGGATTTCAAGAAAGCTCCCGGATAAGGATCCAGTTCGCTAGCGGAGATGACATATAGCTTCAGTTTTTCCCTTTGGTACATGAATCGATATATGTCATTTCTCATCTTAGCTACATTCGAAACGGGCTCTGGAGGAAGATGTTTAATTTTCAGTTGATTGTCCAGCAAGAACTCGTAGCCAAAGTGCTTTGCGTTCAGCACGAAGTCCATGTCCTCGCCCCTAACAATATAGGGATCGAAAGGGACCTTTTTGAATAATGAGCTGCTTATGACCATGTTCCCGCCAAATGCAAAAGTCGTATCGTTTAGTCTCTCACGTGATTCTATGATTCCAAACGCCTCGTTCATTTTTCGTTCTTTGTTCCATAGATGTTTCCACCAAGGCGTTTTTTCCTCCAGCATGTAGGCGTTATTTTCATCGATGTAATAACCTGCGATGCCACCAATGATCTTACCGTTGCGTCTTTTTCCTATGAACTCCGTGGCCTTTTTGATGTAATCTTTATCTTCGACGGTCTCATCATCATCCAAAAATATGATGTTATCAGCGCTCATGATCGCACCTGTTACCAACCCCACGTTTCGAACGCATCCATACCCTGTCATCTTAAACTGTTCGATGAAATCTTGGGGAAAGCCCCAGTTCTCAAGATCCTCTCTTATCCTTGTTAGGCTAGAGCTGGAGAACACTTTGATGTCCAGGTCTCCTTCATAGCCCTTTACGATGTTGCTAACCCTCTTTTCAACTTCTTTGTGGAGGGGTGTAGGAAATATCAGAATTTCGGTGCCATCGATGTCGATCTTCGTGAGACTCACCAACAACCTCTCCAGTGTTCCTTCTTCGGTGATGGGCGTCGGATGGTCGTACAGTTCATGAGTTGGCGTCTCTCTCGTTGACCAATCGGTGGGTATCTCGATTATATTATGCGTTAAGATAACCCCCTTCAAGCTCGCTGACTATGTGCCCTATAGAAAACCTCTTTTCAACCAGCCTTTTACCATTTACCCCAAATTCTTTGGTTTTTCTCGCATTGCTGAGCAAATCAAACATTTTATCAGCTATTCCTCGTTCTTAAGATCTCACCGATGTCCCCGACACTCATCTTGTAGCCGATGTGCACTGCCCTCGCACCTTTGGATATTTTTGCAATGCTCTCTTTTTGGTAGACGATGAAATCTATTTTACTCATCAGACAACTCCCCAATAATAATCGGATTACCTAATTATCCTCATTCTTCTTAAGGTATGCGAGTTTCGACCGAGTGCTACAATCTGAGTGGTATTCGAAAAGCTTAGATTCACAAACGTGTTACATTTATGTGCACAAAATTTGTGGGTTTGACTAAGATCCAGTCGAAACAACCATGTCTGCACCCTTTGGCTCAATATTAAATTTAAGCAGGTCTAATATAAGTCTAATAAGTCTATTCAAACGTTCAAACATACAACCTCCAAATACACGATAATGTAGTGACAAAATTGTTAAGGGGTTAAGTTGCGCCAGAGCAAGCTGCGAAGTACCTCATTTCGATATGACTCTGATCGTGTCAGTGCCCCTGAAAGGTGTTCCATCATTTAGCAATCCTACAACTGTTAGCTCGACTGGCCCTCCTGAATCGAGGGTTTCTAACCCTGTTCTATCAAACTTGACCATGCACTCAAGAATCCCGTCACCGTCATGGTCCATCAGGTATGATTCTGGATTACTCGTAAAACCATGCTGCGTATCCACCACTGCCGGAATGTCCCAATTTAGTAAGACCGTAGTGGCATCAATATCCGCCACATCGTAGTCCCCTGATAATTCTATGTAGCATGTAATCCATTTGCCCTTGCCCTTCAAATTCAGCGTGTCAGGGTCAATATCCACCGTGGCTTCTATGATGTCGGGCGCATCCGTGACGATGTCGTCGATCAGCCAGAGATTTCCCTTGTCGTGTATGATGATGTAAGCCATACCAGGCGCCTCAACGGTCAACCGAGTAAACGTTCCATTGAAAATGTTATATGAAGCCCAACCGCTTGTGGCAATCCAGTTATCTTCGGAGTCGTAGGCGTCGATAGCTACTCCAGAATATGTACTCGTCAGAACGCTGAAATAACTCGCAGTCCCCTGGGTGAAGTCGATTCTTCCTTGATGGCCAGGTATGCCGAGCCATGCGAAGAAGTCACCATTACAACAGTACGCCCTGCTGCCATACGGGTCAACGTTGTAATAACCGGTCCTCTTATCTCCGTAAATCCAATCATATCCCATCGTAGTGGTGAACTGAAGCCCAGGAACTGGGCTCAGAATAACCGCACCATCGTTCCCATCTTCAAAGTTTATAAGCCAGCAACCCGGTGGACAAGGATTCGTTGTCACGTTCCCTTCCACCAATGCGCCAGCAATTGGCACGACTACAAAAGACATGGTAGCAATCATCATTACGCAAAGAATTACTGTCGCTGTTTTAGAGCGTACGTCAAACTTTTTTGTTTTTAACGTCATTTTGTTTCCACTCTTAAACGTGCTGTTGCTCAATATGTAATATTACCCAACATATAATATTTTAGATTTATGACTCTTTGGGCAATTTCGTTTAAGCGAATGCGTACGCCCTTCGGGCTTAAGCATTCACTCTGTGAATGCATACAGAGTCGTTCTTCTCCTTGGAACGCGCCCTGCACTGGTGATAATTTCCTCAAATTCTTCTGGCGACATGTATTCGCCTTCTACTCCGCCCGCAGACCTAGTTATGTGTTCTTCCATCAGCGTTCCCCCCAGATCGTTTACTCCGCAGAAGAGCGTTTCTCTTGCCAGTTGGCGCCCCAGTTTCACCCAGGATGCCTGAACGTTCCTGATGTATGGATACAACAGAATCCTGGAGAGGGCATGCATCTTCAGACTGTCCACGCTCGTTGGTCCCCTGGCGATTTTACCAAGCCCGTTGTTCTTTGACATAAACGAAAGCGGTATGAATTCCGTAAAGCCCTTTGTCTTTTTCTGGATGCCCCTGATGAGCAGGAGGTGGTCAACCCAGTGCTCCAACGTCTCGATGTGACCGTACATTATCGTGGCAGTCGTCGGAATTCCCATCCTGTGTGCAGTGGCGATTATGTCAATCCACTGCGCCGTTGATATCTTGTTTGGGCATATTTTTTTCCGAATATCATCGTCGAGGATTTCCGCAGCAGTGCCTGGCATCGAATCCAAGCCGCTGCGCTTTAGTGCCTTCAACGCATCTTGCACATCCACGTTGGAGTTCTCTGCCGCATGAAAAACCTCCATGGGCGAGAATGCATGCAAATGCACGTCAAAATGCGATTTTATGTATTTCAGCATCTCGCAGTAGAAGTCAAGCGTCGCCCCCTTCAGCAGACCGCCCTGGATGCAGATTTCGGTCGCGCCTCGGGCTATGGCATCTTCCACCTTTTGCAGAATTTGTTCCATGCTGAGGACGTAGCCACGTTCCTTTTTAAATGCGCAGAATGTGCAATCGCCTACACAAAGATTCGTGAAGTTGACGTTGCAATTTATGATATAGGTGACGATGTCGCCGACTGCCTCCGAGCGCAGCTCGTCGGCGATTTTGAATAATAATGATGTGTTACGCACCAAGTGCAGCGCGTCCTCTTTTGTGACTTCGCCCATCTTGGCACGTTCCACAAGGTCAGCACTTTCTAAATCCATCTTCATCTGCATATCTGCTTATCAACTCCTCTGTTTCAGCGCCATACCATCTAGTCAGAACAAAGCGCGGGTAGACTGGCAGGCGTTCCCTCAAGCGCATACATGCTTTGAGCATTTCCAGCGCCGGCCACTCGTTGTCAGGATTGATGTAATCAATTGTTACTGGTGAGATTCCACCTAAATCAGATGCCCCATATGGAACTGACAAATGCGGCGGCATGAGATTTGGAGGCACCTGGATCGCAACCTCGGGTGGAAGGATTCTTCGCGCGAGCGCGATCACCTCCTGCATTTCCTCTGTGCTTGGAGGTTTGTGATTAGACATGGGTGTGTTTTGCTTAGGAGCAAACGGCTGGATGATGACCTCCTGGATGTGTCCATATCTGAGGTGCAGTTCTCTTATCGCCAGCAGCGAGTCGATTCTATCCCCCCTGCTTTCCCCTATACCGATCAGGATGCCGGTGGTGAACGGAATTCTCAGACGGCCTGCATCTTCGATTGTCTTCAGCCGTCTCTTTGGCGATTTGCTCGGGCTGTCCTTGTGCGCTGCCATACATGCAATCGTCTCGAGCATCAAGCCCATGCTCGCATTCAGAGGCTTTAGCACCTTAAAATCATCATAACTCAGCGGTCCCGCATTCGTGTGGGGCAATAGCCCATAAGCGATCGCTGTTTTGCACAGGTCTGCTACATACTCAACGAAGTTTGAGTAACCGATCTCGGCTAACGCTTCGTGAATCGATTCACCTGGCTCGCCAAAGGTGAATAGCGCTTCAGCACAATTGCTCGATGCACCTTTCTTCAGCAGGGCGCCAACCTGATCCGGCGTCATGAGATGCGCATCCGCGCTGTCAGTATCACGCCTAAAACCACAATAATGACATCTATTTCTGCATATGTTGGTAACTGGGATGAAAACGTTTTTAGAGAAGGTGACGTAATCTGGGTTCATCACCCCCACATATAATGAGGATTAGATAAGTATTATTCCAACCATGAAGGCGATAATCCCTTTTAAAAAGAAGAATGCAAAGTCGCGGCTCTCTCCCCTGCTTAGCCAGTCCGAGCGGGAGATGCTGGCGGAGTGTATGCTCGAGGATGTTATTCGCGCGCTCAAGGGTTCCGTCGTAGACAAATATGAGGTTCTCACTGAGGGGTCGCTTAACGAGGCGATAAATGGCGCTATTCACAGGACTCAAGAGCCGATGCTGGTCATAATGCCGGATTTACCGTTAATCCAACCCAGGCACATAAACGAGATCGTCAGCGCAAATGCAGATGTTGTCATAGCGCCTGGAAAGGGCGGGGGCACGAATGCATTATTCCTGCGAGAACCGCGTAGATTCAAGGTTGACTATTGCCAAGCGAGCTTTTTGAATCACCTTGGAATTGCCCGGGACGCAGGCATGTCCGTTTACATCTACGATTCCTTTTTCGTCAGCACCGATATGGATGAGCCGGAAGATCTTGTGGAGCTTTTGATTCACGGAAAAGGCGCCGCAGCTCTGTATTTGCGTGAGATTGGTGTGGCTTTATCTACAACATCAGGCAGGGTCGGTGTCAAAAAGAGATAAAACCATTGCACCCCTTTATTTCCACTGGAGAATTTGGGATGACTATTTATATAGAAGATTGTATTATCTAAAGGGGGATGGGGGCCGATATGAGTTTAACGCCTATTTTACAAAAAGAAGTCGACAAAATAAAACCCGTAGACCTCGTTGTTGGCATTTGCGCAAAGGATGTTGAAACAACCATCATTCACACCATGAACGTCGTCGGCATGGGTATTCAACAGTATTTTTCACAAGTTGATAGTTTGGTGGTCGTCTCCGATGGATTTTCAAAAGACCGGACGAAGGAGATGGCGAAAATGTTTACCCTCCCTCCCACCATTAAAAAAATCGTCACAGAGGATATGAATGGAGGAGGGAAGGGGAGCGGCGTCCACACAATACTTGAGATTGCAAGAGCTGCCGACGCCACGTGCGTGACGTTGGTCGATGGGGACCTGCTCAGCATTTCGTCAAGATGGGTGGCAAACCTGGCAGAGCCTGTCCTTTTTGGGGCTGATCTCGTTGTCCCGCAATACATCAGGGACAAATACGACGGAGTGATAACGAATAACATTGTATATCCACTCATTCGCTCGGTGTTTAAGGCAGATATTCGGCAGCCTATAGGTGGGGAATATGGTATCTCGCGTAAACTGATGGAGAAATTGCTAGAGGATACGGTAATCCCACCTCATTTCGGGGTGGATGTGGCAATAACGGCCACCGCTGCAACAGAGTCGATGGATATCAGGGAGACTCCATTGGGCTTGAAGATTCATTCATCACTCACGAAATACATCGAGCCTTCGGAGCATCTTGCCCCCATGTTTCGGCAAGTGGTTGGCACGCTGTTTGATTTGATAGAACGCTACGAAGATCGTTGGAGAAACATAGAACATACAGTGAAAGTTCGAAGAAGAGAGAACGGGCAGTATTACGGGCAGAAGCCGCTCCCAGTTAAAGTGGATGTGACAAAGCTGATGGGGCACTTCCGGGAGGGGTTTGAAAACCACAAGGATTTGTTAAAGTCAATTTTACCCAAAGACGTTTTTGATAGAGTGAGTACCATCCGCGCGCAAAAGCGCCAGAAGGCGTCTTTCGACTCGGAGACGTGGGCGAAGGTAACATACCACATGGCTTCTGCACACAAGCGGACAAAGGCGGACGGAGAGAGGGGCAAGGTTCTCGATGCTTTCTGTGGTTTATGGATGGGGCGGTTTGGTTCTTTTGTATTAGAGACACAGGACATAGACAACGGGGGGGCTGAAAAGATTATCGTCAACCAAGCAGGAACGTTCGAGGCACTAAGACCATATCTGGAAAAGATATACTAGGCACGATGATTCAGAATAAAGAGGAACTCATCTCGAACTCAAGTGGAGATTTCAGAGATGCACGAGCTGATATTCTCGAGATTTTAGAGTATGCCTTGGAGAAAGTGCAACCAAAGTTCGCCATTCAACGTGCCGTTAGAATCGATGGTGATGCCCTACGCCTCGATGAATTGTCCATCAATCTAGGTGAAGTAAAGCGGGTTTTTGTCATTGGTTTTGGAAAAGCATCAGGGCAAATGGCCATTGAGCTCGAGAAAGTGCTGAAGGACCGAATATCTGATGGGGTCGTC
>JAUWXC010000050.1 GCA_030616565.1 Methanocellales archaeon
ACAGGACACTCATCTACGCATGCCTCACATCCCGCGCAACTATCCGAATCTACTTTTGCTACCATGATACCCCGCATATGAGGATGAACATCCTCAATATAATTTTTTTGGTCGTTTTACTGCCATCTCGCACTTTCCTTGAATTTTGTGATGCGCTCATCTTTCGTGTGCGAAATTATGGACAAAACGTTTACGTCTTAGGAACGAACTACACGAAAGGACATGGCCACAATGCTACCAACACTCATAATCATCTTCGTATTGACGCCCATTATAGAGCTGTTTTTATTGATCGAACTGGGCAAGATGATCGGGACGTGGAACGTAATCTTCATCGTCGTGGTCACGGGTGTCGTGGGCGCCATGCTGGCCAAATCCCAGGGTTTGTCCGTTCTCAGGGACATACAGGCGGACCTGATGAATGGCATCTTACCAGCAGACAGATTGTTCGATGGCGCGCTCGTACTGGTAGGCGGAGTTTTGCTCATCACGCCGGGAATAATCACGGATTTGCTGGGTTTTACCCTGCTCATCCCCTTGACCAGGGCCGGGGTGAAAAAAGTGCTGAAGAAATGGTCTAAACGAAAGCTCAGGTCTGGCGAGGTGCAAATGTACAGATATGGGTGGTAAACCGTTCTAAAGTCACATCCCCAGCACATCATTCATCGAGAATACGCCCTTTTGCGCGCTTGCGCCCGTGACCCATTTTATCGCTTTTATCGCGCCCGAGGCGAATGCCTGCCTGCTGTGCGCCTGATGCTTAATCTCCAGGCGCTCGCCGTCTCCTGCGAAAAGGACGAGATGGTCGCCTACAATATCACCGCTTCTGATGGAATGGACGCTTACCTCTTTGCCGAGAGAGGTGCGCACAATTTCAGCGGCCTTCTTTGCCGTGCCGCTGGGCGCATCCTTTTTGCGCTTGTGGTGCGCTTCGACGATCTCCACGTCGGCATCGCTTAGATACTTCGCTGCATCTCCTATGAGTTTCCAGAAGACGTTCACGCCGACCGCACAGTTGGGGGAGATGACCGCAGATACCTTTTTGTCTATCGCGTTCCCCATCTCCTCGTACTGCTCTGGCGTAAAGCCGGTCGTGCCGATGACTATATTAACACCATGCTCGGCTGCAGCCTTCGCATTCTCCACCGCTCCGGATGCGACCGTAAAATCAACCAGCACGTCGGGCTTGGTTTCGGCAAGAACATCGTGAATGCGCTTGACATCAGAGATGCGCACATCTCCCATGCTCCTGCCGACATCTTTTACGTCAAAGGCGGCGACAAGAGTCATGTCATCCTCTAACAAAACGTTCTGCGCTATCAATGAACCCATTCGCCCTGCAGCGCCGCATATCGCAACCTTGATCATAGCAATCCAAGCGACTCCATGGTGCGCCGTAACCTGACTGCACCCTCCTGACCCAATGGAACTAAAGGCAATCTGGGCTCGCCTGCAGCCCGCCCCATCCAGTTCATCGCAGCCTTCACGGGAATCGGATTTGTCTCCACGAACAGGTCGCGCAATAAGGGATACACGGTGTGGTGAATTTCCCTTGCTTTTTCTATGTCGCCCTTTAAGAACGCGCCCACCAGGTCGCTCATCTGTCTTGGGATGACGTTCGCCGCTACGGAGATGACGCCCTTGCCGCCTAAGGCAAGGATGGGCAGCGTCACCGAGTCATCACCCGAAATGACGACGAAGTTTTTGTTCTGGGTCAGACGAATGATTTCTGAAACTTGATTCAGGTCCCCGCTGGCCTCTTTTATTCCCACGATGTTGTCCACGTTCGCCAGCTCAGCCGAGACGTGAGCGCCCATATTCCTCCCCGTCCTGGAGGGGACGTTGTACAATAGTATCGGGATATCACACGAACTGGCAACGGTTTTATAATGCGCGATCATTCCCGCATCGGTCGGCTTGTTGTAGTATGGTGTGATCAGCATCGCAATATCTGCGCCCGCATCGGCAGCATATTTCGTGAGTTCTATTGCCTCTTTTGTGTTGTTCGATCCAGTACCGGCTATCACCGGAACAGATGATACATCCACCGCAATATCGATGATCTTTTTTTGCTCCTCGAATGAGAGCGTGGCAGCCTCACCGGTGCAGCCGGCTGGCACGATCCCGGAGACGCCATTCTCGATGACAAATTCGATGTTTGCTCTCAGCCCCCCCTCATCTACTTCATCATCCTTCGTGAACGGTGTCACCAGCGCCGGAGCCACTCCCTGAAACATCCTCTTCCACCACCCTTCTCCTAATTCCTTTTTCCTTAATTTTCGATCTCCTGGTAATATATCCTGCAATTCTATTTTTAATCGCCTTGCTTTCGACATCCGTGTACTCGGCAACCAGCTTTTTGTTCTCCTCAAAATCAGGACCGAATACATCTGGATATTTTTCCATCAACTCGGTCCCGATATTTTTGATATACGTCGGTTTGATGCCCATTCTGTCACCTGTGCATCATCGCCTATACCATCTTTTACACTTAATCTTTCCGCATTCCGTTAGCGATCCCGATTGCCTTTTTCGCGACATCGGTTGCAGTTCGCCCGAGAACTCTGATCATGGCCTCCTTTCCGATGCCGCCAAGGTCATAGATGACGTCTGGAATCGATCCAAATTTTTCAATCGCATGAGAGGTGCCCCACTCCATCGTGCTTACATCCTTCGGCTCATCTTTTCTGTCAAACGATGCGATCGAGAAACCCAATTTTTTGCAGGCGGATAATATATCTGGCGAATATTTGATGTTCATGGCGCTCCTCATATTTTCGTCGAATTTCATCACGGCGAGTATCACTTGTGCGACATGCCTGCTTGCACCGAAGTTTACGTTTCCGACAACTTTTGCGCCATCGATGCGTACGATTCGTCCCTGGACTGCGGCTATGTCCTCTGTGCTCGTCGCGCCGGAAAGCGCCATTCCTATGTTCGTTCCGACCTCGGGAATTAGCGCAGGAAAACCATCGCATTTTTCCAGCATGGAGACAGCGGTCTGCACCTCTTTCAGGACGCGATATCGCTCCGCATCCATATTTGACCCCCGTAAAAAATAGGCTTACTATTTAAAGAAGTATCCGCATAAGGAAAAGGCTGGGTGTGAAGACATCTTGAATTACAAGCTCATCATCTTTGATATGGATGGAACCCTCCTAGTCGGTCGAACGATCTACGTGCTGGCAGGAGAGGTGGGTTTTGAGGAGCAGTTGCATGAGGTCATGACATCAGATATGCAGAAGTATGAGAAGACAAGGGAGATTGCCTGGCTTCTCAAAGGATTATCGGTTGAACGCCTCTTGGAGATATTTGATGCCATTCCGCTCCGCACCGGCGCTCAAAAAACGATTGCTACCGTCAAAAAAGCGGGCATGATAACGGCGATAGCCACCGATAGTTACCAACTGGCAGCGGATCGATTGGCGAAAAGACTTGGCATTGATCGAGCCTTTGCAAACGAATTGGACATCAAAGATGGAAAGGTTACCGGCAAGACCAAGCTGAACAACCAAAAACTGGAGCCACGCATGCCCGGATGCAAAATTCATTCCATCTGCAAGCGAGATATTTTGCACAACCTTTGCGATGAATTAGGAGTAACGCTTGCCAAAAGTGTAGTCGTTGGCGACGGTAACATCGACAGATGCATGATAGAGGACGCAGGCCTGGGCATTGCCTTTGAAGCGCAGGCAGAGCTAAACGAAGTCGCCGACATCGTGGTGAAGGGAGATTTAAGTAAAATACTGGAGCACATCTTGTGAGGATAAAACATGCATGATTTCGACTACCTCGACTTCGACATCGATGACCTGCTCAGATATAAAGAGGAGAAAGGCGTCAAGATTTCCATCATCATCCCCTCTTTTCAAGAGGAGAAGACAATCGGAAAGGTGATTGCAGAAACAGCCAGACTTGCCAACCAAGACCTTGTTGATGAAATCTTGGTAGTGGATGGTTCAACGATAGAGGGATACGTCGATTACAGGACGATCAAAGTTGCTACAAGGGTTGCTTTGAAATCATTGGAAAAGTTTGACTCATTTAAGGTCATCCATCAAAGCCATCCGGAAACATGTGCGCTTCTGGGAACAGATGTTACTATCGGGAAGGGAGACGCGCTCTATAAAGGAGTAGCATGCGCACTGGGAGATCTTCTCATCTTCCTTGATTCCGACATCATAAACATCGATGAGCGCTTCATCAGGGGGTTGGCAGGCCCCATATTAACCTTTGCTGAGATTAAGTTCTCCAAAGCATATTATCATCGCCCCCGCTTCAAGATGAGGGGCAAGACCATTTTTGGCGGCAGGGTAACGCGGTTGTACATGCGCCCCATCTTACGGATTCTGGACAGGGAATACGATGTATTGGAGGGATTGGAGGACATCACCTACCCATTAAGTGGCGAGGTGGCACTTACCAGGGAAGTTTTCGAGTCGTTGACGATGCCACACCATTTTGGCGTCGAGATAGCGATGTTGATAGAATTGTATGAAAAGCTCGGTTTGAGGGCATTCGCCCAGGTCGACTTACGCGAGCACCTTCACCACCATCGACCAGACAAAGCCCTTGCGGAGATGGTGGAGCAAATCACACGGACATTGTTCTGGCTCGTGCGCGAGCATTTGGGCGTTGATTTCGAGGAAGAAGACAGACGAAAGACCATCCGCGAGTTATATGGGCGCTATGCCACCGATGGAGTAAAGACCATAGACGATTTCAGGCGCATTGTTGCCTATACGAGGAGTCTCACTCGTGGCCTAAGGACATTGCACAATTTCGAGATGCGATACCATCGGCCGCTCAAGGAAATCCCAGAGTATGAAACATGCAGAAAAAAACTCCATGAACATGCGGTTAGGCACACACACGAGATCGTCAACAGGCTCTAAAAACAGAGAAAGAGCCGCAGGTCGTTGACATTGGTTCCAGTCTGCCCAGTTAGCAATAGGTCCTTATTTTTCTTGAAGAAATGGTATGCATCGTTATCCTCAAGAAACTTCGTCGGAGACAACCCAAGCTCTACGGCGCGCTGGAGCGAGTTACTATCGGCCATTGCTCCAGCCACATCCGTGAACCCATCGATTCCATCTGAATCTATGGCAGCAACGACAATACGTTTTCCAGCGACCTTCTCCACACATGCCAGCACGAACTCTTGATTTGGGCCGCCCTTGCCAGAGCCAATCACCTTGACAGTGGTTTCACCTCCGCTGATCAAACACGAAGGTGGCTTCAGTCTCAGGGCATCTTCTACTTGTTTTAGTGCCTCCACTCGAGACTCTCCAGTGACATCCTGAACAATATGTGGCGAATAACCGTCCTCAAGAGCTTTTTCGGTAGCAGCCGATAACATGACGTGATTGCTCAGAATTATCCTGTTATACACCGACTCGAAGATTGGATTGTCATCCTTCGGCGTCTCGGGCAAATCACCTCTTTGCCCAGACTCCAATATCCTGCGGACAGAGGATGGCATGCGCCGCCACAGACCGTATTTTTGCAAGACTTTGATTGCATCTGCGTATGTAGACTCATCTGGCGCGGTGGGTCCAGAGGCAATGACATCCAATTGGTCGCCTACAACATCGGATATGATCAAGCTCACCAGTCTAGCCGGATGTGCCCTAGCAACCAACTGACCCCCTTTGACCTGAGACAAATGCTTGCGCACAGCATTAACCTCATCGATTGATGCACCCGACTTGATGAGAAGTTCATTAGTCCTTGAGAGCTCTTCGATAGATATGCCTCGTTTTGGAAGCGTTAATAGGGCGGAGCCACCACCAGAAATCAAACAGATGATGACGTCTCTGGCGCCAGCGTTATCGACTATCTCCAGCAGACGTTCAGTTGCCTTGACATTCTCCATTGTCGGAATCGGGTGCTGGCCCGTTACGATTCTGATTTTTCTCGCTTTCTGCGCTG
>JAUWXC010000041.1 GCA_030616565.1 Methanocellales archaeon
AGATATGCTCGCTTAACGCAGATTTGATTGTCTCATCTTTAGCAAGCTCGTCCAGCGCTTCATCAAGACTCTTCGGAAGCGTTTTGATGCCCAGTTTTCCCCGTTCCTGGGGAGACATCGCATATATGTTCTTGTTAACTGGCTCACCGGGATCGATCTTGTTCTTGATGCCATCCAAACCCGCTTTTAACATCACCGACATCGCCAGGTAAGGATTGCACGCTGGATCCGGACTTCGCAGCTCTGCTCTTGTTCCGGCTCCTCTGCGTGCAGGTACTCTTACTAATGGAGATCTATTCTGCTCTGACCATGCGATGTACACCGGCGCTTCATATCCTGGCACGAGCCGTTTGTATGAGTTGACCAACTGGTTTGTGATTGCCGTATACCCCCTTGCATGTGCCAGCAACCCACCTATATAATACCTGGCAACATCGCTCAGTTGGTATGGTGAGTTGGAGTCATAGAACGCATTCTTGCCACTCTTAAACAATGATTGATGCACGTGCATTCCAGAGCCATATTCTTCAAAGAGCGGTTTTGGCATGAACGTCGCGTGCAGACCGTGTTTTTGTGCGATGATTCTGACCACGAACTTTAACGTCACCAAGCGGTCTGCTGTCGTAAGCGCGTCTGCATGCTTGAAATCGATCTCATGCTGACCTGGAGCGACCTCATGATGAGAGGCCTCAATCTCAAACCCCATCTCCTCCAGGGTGAGCACTGTATCTCGCCTTGCATTTTCGCCCAAATCCACCGGAGACAGGTCAAAATAGCCGCCCTGGTCGTGCGTTTTTGTGGTCACACCCCCATTTTCATCCTTCAGGAAGAGGAAGAACTCCGCCTCTGGACCCACGTTCATCGTGAATCCCAACTTTTCAGCCTCTTTCAGCACATTTTTCAGATTGTTTCTCGGGCAACCCGCGAACGGTTTGCCGTCAGTATTGTATACATCGCATATCAGTCGCGCAACTGTGACGTTGTTTGATTTCCATGGAAAAATGGTAAAAGTGGACGGGTCCGGCTTCAGATACATGTCGGATTCTTCGATTCGTACAAAGCCTTCAATGGAAGAGCCGTCAAACATCAATTCGCCGGCCAGCGCTTTTTCTAATTGCGAGACGGGAATCGCCACGTTTTTCACGATGCCCATGATGTCCGTGAACTGCAGCCTAATAAATCTTACGTCGTGTTTTTCTACCAACCCATGTATGCGGTCTATAGCTTTTGCACTCACACGTATCACTCTACCAATGAATTGGGCTCCCCCTATATGATATTTACTAAAAAAGAGTTCATATCTTGACAGAGATGCTCTTTGCCTTTAGATATTCCTTTGCTTCCTTGACCGTATATTCGCCATAGTGGAATATGCTTGCAGCCAGGCAGGCATCTACCCCATTGACGAAGGCTTCATACATGTGCTCCAGGTTGCCGCATCCGCCTGATGCGATCACAGGTATGTTAACCGCCTCTGCTATTGCCCTGGTGATGGGGATGTCGTATCCGTCTTTGGTCCCGTCTCTATCTTTAGAGGTGAGCAAAATTCCGCCTGCACCAAGCTTTTCCACTTCTAATGCCCACTGGACTGCATCCTTCCCTGTCGAGGTCTTGCCCCCGTAGATGACGACGTCATACCACGCCTTGCTTCCGTCTTCGAGTTCGATCATTGTTTTGTCCTCTGCCCTAGTGAACGTTCGCTTGCAGTCGATCGCAGCCACCACCCGCTCGGAGCCAAACGTTTTTGCGGCATCTTTTATCAATTCAGGACTTTTGACCGCAGCGGTGTTAACGCCCGCTTTGTCTGCCCCGGCATCAAAGACCTTCCTGAAATCGTCCAAATTTCTTATCCCGCCTCCAACGCATAGCGGAATTGAGATTTGCTCCGCTATCTTTCTCGACATATCGATCATCATCTCTCTCCCCTCGGTCGATGCGGTGATATCCAGGAAAACGAGCTCATCTGCCCCCTCTTTGTCGTACTTTCTTGCAAGTTCAACCGGATCGCCAGCGTATTTGAGTTCTTCAAATTCTACGCCCTTGACCACTACAGCGTTCCCCTTCTCATCAAGCGTTGTATCTAAGCAGGGAATAATTTTTTCATCTTTTATCACACTCTTTTGCAATAACGAAAAGGAGAACTAGCCGAGAATGCTCTCCATCACGTCGTTCTCGATGTCTTCGATGGTGGGAATGCCGGTCACTTTACACGCCCTTTCTGACAGGGCTGCGATGTCGTTCCTGTTCAGCAACTCTAACTTCCATTTTCTCACGCCCGCCATCAGTTGCTTTAGACCGACACCAACCCTATCATGGAAGTAGGTGTACAGACCGATGGCGCCCCAAGGAATCTTCTTCAGGTCTTCCCCGAATATTCCCTCTAACTCGGTGGTTGCGATGAAGAATTGCTCTGGTCTGTTGCCATAAAGGGTCGCAAATTTGGCAGGCAATTGGTCTTCTTCGGCCAGTCTCACGTAATGATTTGATTTCATAACCGCAGTTATTGGAGCTCTGGCCGTAGCAATGGTCTTCACGTACGGTCCATCTTCAAAACCGCTCATAGCTATGGATTTGAATATTTGCGCTTCGTTGACGAAGCCGCCCGCCATCGCGATATCTGGTATATGTCTCCCTTTTCGTTTGAGCAGTTCTATCGCCCGTAAAACTTGGGCCTCCAGATAAACAGTGGGCGTAGATGCTTCGTTCATCATCGGAACCGGGCTCATACCTGTCCCTCCACCCGCACCATCGAACGTGACCAGATCTATTTTTGCCTCCGAAGCAAGCTTCATGGTGAGCGCAACCACCGCAGGGCGATATGCACCCGTCTTCAGAAAAACGCGCTTAGCACCTTGCTTTCTTAGCCAATCGACATCCTCTAAGAAATCCCTTTCTTTCACCATGCCGACCCTACTGTGTCGCTCGAAGGAGTCAAAGACCTTTTCATTAAAGGCCTTTTGCACATCCTCGTCCTCGGGATCTGGCCAAATGATGTACCCTCTTTTTTTCAGCATTATCGCCTTTTCCAGATCCCTGACCCTTACCTCACCTCCTATAGCCTTGGCTCCCTGCCCCCACTTTCTTTCGATGGTATCGACGCCTAAGCTTGATAATGCGTAAACGTCAACGCCGCCCCTCTGATCCTCGACATTTGTCTGAACGACTATATCTCCGTGCTTTTCATCCCAAAACTCCCTGTACTTATCAACCCTGTACTTCAAATCGTCAGAGTGAGTTACCTTTCCCTTAGAATCATATCTCGCGGAAGAATCCATTCCACATACTTTTTCGCCTACTACCATCACCGTTCCCGATATAGCCGCTCCTACTGCCAAGCCATCCCAATTTCGCTTGGCAACTTCCGTAGAGCCCAGTCCGGCAATGGTCACCGGTAATTTGATTGGAATTCCTCCCACAGAGCTCCTTATATCCACTGCGGAAAACAGCGCTTTATCAGAGTCTGCCTCTATCCCTTTCGCACCGACGACGTCAACCAAGATTTGAAAGTGAGACCAGTCCAATCCATAATCCTTGTTTGACGCTTGCGTGCTCGTACCGAACTCCTCTGGATCAGGATAAAGAACTTCTCTACCCCTAAATGCGGACTTGCCTATTTCACAAAGGGTAAGGCACCCTTCTATGCATATCGGACACATCCCACTTGTAGGGGATACATCGCGGGTCCTTATCGACGTGCCAGTTGTGGATCTTGCGTTTGCATATATATCAGCCATATTTTCTACCCCTTAATTCTATGATTTGTACTGCCGCTTATATTCTCTTTGTTTTTGTCTTAATAATTGCTTTTATCGGAATTCAATTTCCGTTCCACCAGCTATTTTACGTCTTCTATTATAAACCTTGTGGTTTTAAATTGCCGATACTTATATATACGCAACTGACTCATAATTGCATTTATGCCCAAGACCATGGATGAGCAAAAACTACTCGATATTTTGAGCATTCTCTATGACAGCAGAGAGTCCCTTGGTGCAACTGTCATTGCGAGAAGACTTGAGAGCATGGGGTATGACATTGGCGAGCGAATGGTTCGGAACTATCTGCAGATGCTCGATAAAAAACGCTTCACGAAGAAGGTTGGACGGAAAGGAAGGGCGATAACGGCAGAGGGAGTGGCAGAGCTCAAGGCGGAGAGAGTTCACGAGAGAGTGGGCTTTGTCAAGTCACTGATCCAGGATTTGACATGTCAGGTGACCTACGATTCCGCTGTGCATGATGGCGATATCGTCGTAAATTGTACTTTGTTGAACGCCGACGATATCAGAAAAGCGCTCAGCACGATAAAACTCGTGTATGAAAAAGGCTGGATGATCAGTCCTCTGGTAAAAGTTCTTTTAGAGGGCGATGAGTTAGAAGGAAACGTCATATCCAAGGGCAAAGTAGCACTGCTAACTGTGTGCAGTATCACCATTGACGGAATTCTGATGAATGCCGGTATCCCCACGGATCCGATTTATGGCGGAATCGTAGAGGTAAGAAGCAATACGCCCGAGCGATTCGTGGAGATAATCAGATTCGATGGATCCTCTCTTGATCCTCTTGAGTTGTTCTTGGCAAAGGGCATGACAAGTATCCTTAAAGTGATGGAGACAGGGAGGGGTAAAGTACTGGCCAATTATAGAGAGATTCCGGCGTCATCGCGCGATGAAGCTATGCGCATCCTTGATGACATCAGCGAACACTTCAGCGGCATTCTGATGGTTGGCGAACCAGAGGAAAAAGTTCTCGGGCTCAGTGCTTCGCAGAGAAGGTGTGGCATTGCTATGCTTGGAGGGTTAAACCCCATTGCCGCCATGGAAGAGGCGGGAGTGTCCACGAGGACCGAGGCAATTCACGGATTGATGTCCGTTAAGATGATGGAACATATCGATGATGTGTTATAGTTACCTTACGGCTCCCCTGGAATCTTGATACTTTCCCCTATACGCTTCGCTCGGCGCCTTTACCTGGAGCAGGAGCATCTGGACGATTCTTTCACCCTTCTTCAACTCTATTTCCCTTTCACTCATATTGCTCAGGCAGAGCGTTAGATTTCCCCTGAATCCCGGGTCGACAAAGCCGCCACCCAAGATAAGTCCTTTTCGTGCATATGACGACCTGGTTCTAAGAACCCCTGCAACATCGGAAGGCATCTCCACGTACTCGAGTGAGGATACCAACTTGAACCCCTTTGGCGGTATCGTAACGCTGGCGCCAACCCTGAGATCATACGAAGCGGGCTGAAGCGATTCTTTGCCAAATGGCTCGATGACCAGGTCCTTCTCCATCCTTTGCACTATCTCTTTGCCTGACAGAATCATGACGACCTCCCCCGCTGCTTACTTTCACGCAAACTATAATAGAGCAGTGCTTGAATATATATCGGGTCTGTGGGGTAGTGGACCATCCTTTCGGGCTTCGGACCCGACGACCTGGGTTCAAATCCCAGCAGATCCGTCTTTTCTGACTGCAGTAGCAAGCCTTTGCAGGGCGCTGATGTTGGTCAGGATGGCCAAGATCACTATCGTATAGGTCAGGTAAACTCTGCCAAAGTGAGCCAGCAAAATGCCGACGCATAGTAGTGCAATTCTTTCGGCCCTCTCCACGATGCCCCCCCTCACGTCTTTTCCAAGTTTATCACCCGCCGCCGCCTTTGCATATGATGTTATCATCGAGCCGAATAAAAAGACGAGAATCCAGCAGTAGATTGGAATTGCAAAATCCGGAAGGGAGCAGAACAGCAGGGCAAAGATTATCAGAAATTCTACGTACCGGTCCATCATGGTGTCCAGATAGCCACCGAGTTTTGTAACGCGCCCGGTAACCCTTGCAACCGAGCCGTCGATAAGGTCAATGAACGCGGAGATGAAAAAGAAAATTCCAGCAAGCAAAAATCGGCTCGACGTTAGAAGATAAAAGGCGATGAGAGCCGGAATTAAACTGGAAAGAGTCCACTGGTTGGGAGATAATTTTAGCCTGCTGAAGACTATTCCCACCTTGATGGAGACTCTCTCGAATCTCTCCTTGTTTTTGTAAAAGGTCACCTGACTCTTTCTCCTTTTATGAACTCTTCCACCATTTGACGCGCTACATCGTCCGGAAACTGCTGCGGCGGTCTTTTCATGGTGTATGCAGAGATGGAAATCAATGGTCCACCGATTTTCCTGTCCAATGCCAATTTACAGCACCTGATGGCATCTATCGCACAACCTGCAGAATTTGGAGAATCTTCGACACTCAGCCTCATCTCGAGGTTAACAGGTGCGTCTCCGAACTTTCTGCCTTCAAGCCTTATGAATGCCAGCTTATTATCCAATAGCCATGGCACATAATCGCTTGGGCCTATGTGAATATTATCACCATCCATAGGGACGGGTAATTGAGACTGTACGGATTCCGTTTTGCTGATCTTTTTGCTGATCAGTCTTGACCTTTCCAGCATATTTAGGAAGTCCGTATTTCCGCCAGTGTTCAGTTGGTATGTTCTATCGATTTTAACCCCCCTATCTGAGAATAATTTCGCTAGGATTCTGTGAATCACGGTTGAACCAACCTGTGACTTTACATCATCTCCAATTATCGGCAGCCCTTTTTTCTCAAATTTTTTTGCCCACTCCTGATCTGAAGCGATGAAAACCGGTATGCAATTGATGAAGGCAATGCCTGTATCTAAACACGCTCTGG
>JAUWXC010000049.1 GCA_030616565.1 Methanocellales archaeon
CAAATCCCGGTCGGCGCATGACGTAAGGAGTGCGATGACTGGCTAAGAAAATCTTGGATTTTCGACCGGTCGGCGCATGAAGAGGCGTCTGGGTGAAGCGAAAAGGCTGGATCAGGGACATGGCAAAGCAGAGGATCGAACGATTGTTCATGCTTGCCGAGCAGACGTTCAGTGAGCACCCGGAAAGAAGCAACAGATACGTCCAGCTGGCAAGAAGGATAGGCATGCGCCACAATGTCAGGATTCCTAGAGAGTTCAAGCGAAGGATGTGCAAGCACTGCTATTCATATCTCGTGCCAGGGACCAGCGCAAGGGTACGATTGCGGAAAAGATACGTGACGGTAACCTGTCTCACATGCAATAAGCAGATGCGATATCCTTATCCGTAATCTAAAAGATATAGGAGAGTATAAGGTATAGAAGAATATAAAGAAGGGCGTATTTTTCGAGGTTGAAAGAGGTACGTATGAGCGCAACGATGAAAACGTTCAAGGATGCACTGGCCGATTTAAAGGCCATGAAAGGTATAAGAGCCTCTGCCATCATCACTAGGGACGGGTTATTTATAATAGGAGATGTCCCGTCCGAGATGCACGCCGAGTCCTTTGCAGCGATGACTGCGACTATGTCGAGCGCTGCAGAGGTATCCATGTCCGAGATGGGGCAAGGCATTCCCAAGCATGTCATCGCCGAATCGGATAATGCAAAGATCGTCGCCACGGGAGCTGGCGTAAAGATGCTGCTGGTGGTAATAGCCGATCCCACCGTCAAATTAGACCCGATTCTCAGCAAGATGAAAGAAGCGGCAGATAAAATTAAAAAGACTGCAAGCGGTATCTGAGTTTAATGGAAAAGAAAAAAACATATAGGCTAAGAGCAGATGCGATGTCACTCAGCCCAACGGTTCAGGTCGGAAAAAAGGGCATTACGAAGACAATCGTAGAAGAGCTGAGAGGGCAATTGAAAAAGATGCGCCTAGTCAAGGTCAAATTCTCAAAATCAGCGATTAGGTCTGAGCGAGCCGAACTCGCACAGCAATTGGCCCGGTCAACTGATGCCGAGTTAATCGAGACAAGAGGCATGACTGCTGTATACTTTAAAGGCAGGTAACCGATCGATTAATCTATTATCCTTCTAATGGAAGTTGAGCATGACAACGGTTTATGATGTGCCTGCATCCGAGCTCATAAATAAGGTGGCTCAACGATTAAAAAAGGATAAAAAAGTCACGCCACCAGAGTGGACATCTTATGTAAAAACTGGCACTCATAAGGAGCTGCCTCCCTTAAACAAGGACTGGTGGTACACCAGATGCGCATCCATCCTCAGGCGCGTATATATAGATGGCCCGGTCGGAGTGGAGCGGTTTAGGTCCTTCTATGGCGGACGGAGGAACAGGGGATCGAAGCCGGAACGGTTTGTAAAGGGAAGCGGCTCGATTGTACGAGAAGCGGTTCAGCAACTGGAAAAAGCGGGATACGTGCGCAATGCTAAAAAGGGACGAGCCATATCGCCTGCAGGGCGATCCTTCTTGGATAACGTAGCAGATGAGGTTAAGAAGGGGCTTGTCAAGGAAATCCCTGCATTAGAAAAATATTAGGGCGAGCGCCATGAATGAGTTGGACGAAATTAGAAGAAGAAAACTGGAACAACTCAGACAAGCGCAGATACAGGCAGCTCAAGAAGAGGCGGCAAGGGCAGAAATACAGGCCAGAAAGAGGGGCATACTACGCCAAATCGTGACGCCGGAGGCGAGGGAGAGGCTGAACAGCATCAGGATCGCACGTCCCGATTTCGTCGACCAAGTTGAAGCACAGCTGATCCTGCTCGCCCAGAGCGGAAGAATAAAAGGTCAGATAAGTGATGAGCAATTGAAACAGATACTCCTGCAGGTTCAACCAAAGAAAAGGGACATAAAAATTCGGAGAGTGTGAAATGGGTAAAAAGACGAAGGGCAAAAAGAAGAGGCTTGCGAAGGCAACAGAGCAAAACAGGCGCGTACCAGTATGGGTGATAATGAAGACCAATAGAAAGGTAACGACCCATCCAAAAAGGCGAAACTGGAGACGGAGCGACCTGGATACATAGGGTGATCCCGTGGAAGGGGAGCAGATTTACACGATTCCGCTGAGGGGCGCGAAAAAAGTGCCCAGATGGCGGAGAAGTAAAAGGGCCGTTGACGAGATCAGAACGTACCTAGCAAAGCACATGAAGGCCGAGCCAGAGCAAATCCACTTGGATGCATCCATAAACGAGAAGGTCTGGGAGAAAGGAAGTCAAAGTCCACCCCCCAGAATCAGGGTTAAGGCGATGAAATTCGAAGACGGGGTCGTTGAAGCGGAGCTTGTTAAAGAATAATTACATTTTATGTCAAAGAAATTGACCTTCAATGGGAGTCCGTATTTAGGCGTGTTTGCCACGAATACTGAGACGCTTGCGATCATCCCGCCAGACGTTTCACATCGAACGTTTCAGGAAACGTGCGAGGCGTTGGGTGTGAGGGGTATAAAAACGTTCGTCTGCGAGTGCTCGGTATTGGGTGCATTGATACGTGGAAACTCGCACGGATTCGTGGTGCCATCGTACACGTTGGAGGGGGAGATTGCAAAGATTGAAAAATATGCCCAAGTCCTGAGACTGCCTGGCAAGATGAGTGCAGCCGGCAACCTCATCCTGGCAAACGACGAGGTGGCAGTAGTGCATCCCGATATGGGCAAAAGCGCAATAAAGGTGACCAAAGACGCCCTGGATGTTGAAGTTTACAAAGGAAGGATTGGCGGATTAAAGACGGTCGGGATGGCAGCAGTCGCCACCAAGAAAGGGGTATTGGTACATCCCAAGGCCTCCGCGTCAGAGCTGAAGTTTCTGGAGGATGCATTTGGCCTGCCGGTAGATGTCGGCACGGTAAACCTTGGGTCAGGATTGATAGGCGCAGCCCTGCTGGCAAACTCAAAAGGGTATGTCGTAGGGGCTGAGACCACAGGGCACGAGTTAGGAAGGATCGAGGATGCTCTCGGCTTCATATGAGGTGAATAATGGCTGAGAAAAAAATAAGCGAAGAGGAAATTAGAGGGGGCATCGTCCTGCTGCAACAGTACCAGAATAGAGCGGAGGCATATCAGCAGCAGCTCGGTTTAATCGAGCTTTCAATTGGGGAGTGCGAAAATGCCCTCAACACGCTGAACCAGCTCGAGAAGGTGAAGGCAGACAAGACCGCCTTAGTTCCAATCGGCGCAGGCGCGTACGTGCATGCCACGATAGCACAGGTGGATAAAATCCTGATGAATCTCGGCGCTGGCGTAAGTGCAGAAAAGGATTCCAATGCTGCCAGAGAAACGCTGACCAAAAGAAAGGATGAACTCAGCAAGATGCATGGGCGCTTGAGCGAGGACCTGCGCGGTATGCACAACGAGGTGCAAAAACTGCAGCTAAAGATCGCACAGTACAGGTGAGGGCATGTTCGATGTTTTGAGGAAGAAAGTCGGCGCCTTTAAGAGTGAGACCAAAACGCTCATTCTCGAACGTGAACTGGACGAAAAAAGCCTAGAGAAACCCCTCCAGACCTTTGAATTATCTCTTATTGAAAGCGATGTCGCAGTGCCGGTGGCAGAGAGCATCATTTCTTCTGTAAAAGCCGAGCTTCTTGGCACGAAGATAGGGCGGCGCGCCAATATCGATGAGATTCTAGAGTCCGCCCTGCGAAAGGCCATGGTAAAAGCGCTCTCAGTAGATGAATTTGATTTTGACGAGTATATCAAGAAGGCGGAAAAGCCGGTGAACATCGTCTTCGTGGGTGTAAACGGAACTGGCAAGACGACCACCATTGCGAAGATCGCCCAGCGCTTAAAAAAGCAGAGATACTCTGTTGTCATCGCATCCGCGGATACGTACAGGGCAGGTGCGACCGAGCAGATAGAGGTGCATGCGGAGCGATTAAACCTCAAGGTGATCAAACACCAGCTGGGTGGCGATCCTGCAGCCGTCGTATACGATGGAGTGCAGTACGCGAGAGCCCGGCATAAGGACGTCGTCCTGGCAGATACCGCAGGGCGGATGCACACGAACGTGAATCTGATGGAAGAACTCAAGAAGATCAGCAGGGTCACGAGCCCGGATTTGGTGATTTTCGTCGACGAGGCCATAGCGGGCAATGATGCCGTTGAGCGGGCGAGGAAATTCAACGAAACGATGGGCATTGGTGGGTCGATTCTGACGAAGGTGGATGTGGACGCGAAGGGCGGTGCTGCCATTTCAATCGCTCACATCACGGGAAAGCCCATTCTGTTTCTCGGGACAGGCCAGGAATATGATGATTTGACCAAATTCCAGCCCGATTGGCTGGTAGACAGATTGTTGGAGGGATGAGCATGCCAGATCTCGGTAGTTCTCTGCGCGCTGTGGTCAAAAAAGTCGCCAGGGCAGGCAGGATAGATGCCAGGACCGTGGATGATATCGTCAAGGACGTTCAGAGAGCGCTGCTGCAGGCAGATGTCAACGTCGAACTGGTCATGCAACTGTCCTCCAAAATAAGGGAGAGGGCGCTCAAGGAAAAGCCATCTGCTGGGGCAAGTCCGAGGGAACATGTCATAAAAATCATCTACGAAACGCTGGTAGAGATCATAGGAAAAGGCGTGGATGTGCCGCTAAAAGAGCAGAAGATATTGATGGTGGGGCTGCATGGGTCTGGAAAGACCACCACCGTCGCAAAGCTTGCCAGATTTTTCCAGCGAAAGGGGATGAAACCTGCGGTCATCTGCGCTGACACGTACAGGCCCGGTGCCTATGACCAGTTGAAGCAGTTGTGCGAGCGAATTGGCGTTTCATGCTACGGCGGAGAGAAAGCGCCGCTCAAGATCGTGAAAGATGGGATGAAAACGCTCAAGGGAGACGTAATAATCGTCGATACCGCGGGGCGTCATGCCCTCGAGAAGGATTTGATTAAAGAGATGAAGGACCTGGATGCCCTCCTGAAACCCGACCAGAAAATCCTCGTCCTGGATGCGGCAATCGGCCAGGTGGCAGGCACCCAGGCAATGGCGTTCAACGATGCGATCGGCATCACTGGCGTGATTCTGACCAAAATGGATGGCACTGCCAGGGGCGGCGGCGCTCTATCGGCGGTGGCAGAGACCGGCGCACCCATCGCCTTTATGGGAACTGGCGAGACGCTCGAGGATTTAGAGCGCTTTGACCCGGACGGCTACATTTCGAGGCTATTGGGCATGGGAGACATCAAAAGCCTGATCGAAAAAGCGGAAGAAAGCCTGGCTGAAGGTGAATTGGACGTAGAAGCAGTGCTCAAGGGAAGGTTTACCCTGGAAGATATGTACAAACAGCTGGAGGCAATCGGCAAACTTGGACCCCTAAAACAGGTGATGCAGAAGGTGCCGCTGGGCATGGAGGTTCCCGAGGATGCATACGAAGTCACGAAGGACAAGTTAAAGAAATACAAGGTGATCATGGACTCCATGACGGATGAGGAGTTGAAAGAGCCGAAAATTATCGGGAGTTCCAGGATAAAAAGGATTGCCCTGGGCTCTGGCACCTCCACAGAGAATGTGAGGGAGTTATTGAAATATCACAAGATGATGCAAACGGCGATGAAAGGTCTCAGAGGCGGAAAATTCCCGATGCGAAAGTTGATGAAGAAGTTTAAGATGTAAGATACAAATAGAGACATAAATAGAAGCGCTTATAACAAAATAGAAAAGAGGGCGTGGTATGAAAAGGGACTTGATGGACATTCTGGCTTGCCCCATGTGTAAAGGTGACCTGGAGTTGAAGGTTGAAGAGGAAAAGGATGAGATAATTACGGGAACGCTCTATTGCGCCAAATGCGACGAGAGTTACCCCATCGAAGATGGAATTCCAAACCTACTGCCACCAGACCTGCGAGAATGATGCCGGTATGATAAAACTACAGCAGCGGATACACCTTAATAGGAGAGGTGTCAACTCAATGGAGTTCGATGCACAGGAGTTAGTCATACCGCTGGAGCCAGGAGAGGAAACCAGCTTTGAGATCAACGTGATCAACTATGGAACGC
>JAUWXC010000070.1 GCA_030616565.1 Methanocellales archaeon
AGAAGCGCTGCAACGAGCAAAATGCACAACAGTTTAATTCTCCTCATTTTCATCTTCCTTCCTCCATCCTAATCTACTTCGGTCTTCTCAAATAAATAAGCACCTATGCCGACCATGATAATACAAAAGCACAGCAATACTAGGAAATCCACAAACAAACTGAAATGCGTCACGCCAATTAAACATCCTCTTAGGCCATCAACTCCATAGGTCAAAGGATCGAGATAAGCCAGGGTGATTAACCATGTGGGTAAACCTTCCAGAGGGAACAAAGCACCAGATAGAAGGAATATGGGCATTATCACAAAATTCATTATCAATGAGAATCCGTGTATGTCCTCCATCCTGGATGCAATTGCTACGCCTAGACCAACGAACCCGGCGGAGATGAGAATCATGAATACCAACGAAGAAATGACTCCAAAAACTCCGACGATCTTACTACCCATCCCAAGGGAAATCAGTAATACCAGGCCTCCTTGAATCAGCGCTGTCGATACTCCTCCAAGAGTCCTGCCCAAAACGATCGATACCCTACTGACCGGTGTGACCATTATCTCCTTTAGAAAGCCAAATTCTCTATCCCAGAGGACGGAGATTCCGGCCGTCAAAGAGGCAAAGAGCAGGATCATTCCAATAATCCCAGGAGCAAGAAAGTCGATGTAATTGACGCCGGGCGGCATACCTGAAAACCTGACGTTCATGAAGCCCGTTCCGAGAAACGCGAGGAAGAAGACGGGCATCGCCAACGAGCCGGCGATTCTACTTTTCGCTCTGAAAAATCTTTTCATTTCCCTGAGCCACATCACGTAAATCGCTTCCAGGTTTATCAGTTGTGTCATCTTCGCCTCATCCTCTCCTTTACCTGGTCTTTTACGCCGGCCTCCTCTTCCCTAATCGTTTTGCCAACATAGTGTAAGAAAACGTCCTCCAGCGTGGGCTTGCGCAGACTCACCGACTGCACGACAACGCCTGCCTCTTGGGCAATATTCATGAGTTCGGGAATGCGTGTTTCCCCATTTTTTACGCTCAAATCCAGGAAACCATCGTGTTCATTCATCTTTTTTATCCACCTGAGTTTTTTCAACATCGCGACGAAATTTTTGTTTGTTGAATCGGGAATTTCTAAAGAGACGATATCTGCGCCGATCAAGTCCTTCAGGTTTTTTGGTGCATCAAAGGCAACTATTTTTCCATAATCGATGATAGCAACCCTGTCGCACAGGTAATCCGCCTCTTCTATGTAATGCGTTGTAAGGATTATCGTTATGTCCTCTTTTTCATTTAGTTCTCTAATGTACTCCCAGATATGTCTCCTCGTCTGAGGATCCAGGCCAAGCGTCGGCTCATCCAAAAACAGAACCTCTGGGTGATGCATTAATCCTCGTGCAATCTCCAATCTCCGTTTCATGCCTCCCGAATAATTTTCGACCAAGATGTTCGCCTTGTCCTTTAACTCAACCAGGTCCAAGACTTCACTCATTCTCTCCTCTCTCAACTCCCTATCCATGCCGTACATCCTGGCATGAAAGTCCAGGTTCTCTCTACCTGTGAGCCTGTTATCCAGACTGGGATCCTGAAAGATGATGCCTATGCATCGTCTCACTTTGTCTGGGTCTTTTGTTACGTCGTATCCAGAGACCCTAGCAGAGCCGCCGGTTGGCATCAAAAGGGTTGCAAGCATTTTTATGAGCGTGGTCTTGCCAGCGCCATTGGGCCCTAATAGACCAAACAACTCTCCTTCGGCGATGTCGATGCTAACATGATCCACAGCCACTAAGTCGTCGAAAACCTTGGTCAAACTATTAATCTCGATTGCGGTCATTTGAACATCAATCATAATTAAGGGGGTCGCTAAGTATAAAATGTTTCAATTGAATTGGGGCAAGAGATGACAGAAGTACAGGCACACACCACGCTTTCCGACCTCCTTGTTGATAAATTCAGCAAAAATGAGCTGAAGCTCCTGCCTAAAGGATGGCAGATTCTCGGCAATATCATAATCGTCAGCATCCCGCCCCGATTGGAAGCCAGGAAATATGAGATCGGTGAAGCTCTTCTCAGATTCTATCCAAGGTGCAAGACCGTGTTGAGGATGAAGAGAGTTTCAGGTCCGTACAGGGAGCCAAATGTCGAAACAATAGCAGGCGACGGCACAGAAACGATCCACAAGGAGAATGGGTGCAGATTTAAACTGGATGCCACCAAAATCATGTTCTCGCCCGGAAATCTGGACGAAAGAAAAAGGATGTCCGCACTCGGTAAGGATGAAATCGTCGTGGACATGTTCGCCGGAATAGGATACTTCTCGATTCCAATGGCCGTCCATTCGAGACCGAAAAAGATCGCCGCGATTGAAATCAATCTTCTCGCGTACAACTATTTGTGCGAGAACGTTCAACTCAATAAGGTAGCAGATATTATCCAGCCAGTACACGGGGATTGCGCCATAAAAACGCCAGTTGGCATCGCTGACAGGGCGATCATGGGCAGTTTTGAGGCATTTCATCACCTGATACAGGGGATAAACGCGCTGAAACCAAACGGCATCCTTCACTATCATGAGACCACACCCGAAAAACTCGTTTTTGATAGGCCGATTAAGAGGGTCACGGATGTTGCTAACGAACTGGACAGAGCTGTCAAGATACAGAAGTGTAGGAAGGTCAAGAAATACTCTCCTGGCGTCTGGCATGTTGTCGTTGATGCGCAAGTATTTTAGTTTCGAACCCAATGTATGATAAGATGGACCAATTAGAGACCATAATCGATAACGGGGAAAAAGAGAACGTAGAGTTCAAGGAATTCCTGAAAGAAGATGTGCATCTGAAGGATGATAGGCGCCAAGGCTTAGCCTGCCAGATGAAGCACAGACTGATCATGGGACACGGTACAGCCATATATGTGCTTGGCGTGACCGATGGTGGGTCGTTGAATGGAATTTCGCGCTCTGCGCTTGAAGAGTCGTTATCCGTTTTAAATTGCATCGCCATAGAGGCTGGTGCAAAAGTCGTCGATTGTAAGGAGTATGCGGTCGATGGAGGACATGTCGCTCTCGCGACCATCAAGAGCCAGGTTGCAGCCAAAGAGCACATACTGGTTGGCACAGCAGGACACGTAGACCATGGAAAGAGCACGCTAGTCGCCTCTTTAGTCACTGGGATGCAGGATGACGGCACCGGCAAGACAAGAATATTTTTGGATGTGCTTCCGCATGAAATTGAGAGAGGATTATCTGCGGATTTGTCCTACGGGGTGTATGGCTTCCGCTCTGGCAAGACCATCAGGCTGAAGAATCCGCTTAGCAAGAAGGAAAAAGCTGGAGTGGTGGAATCTGCTGAAAAGTTGATTTCATTTGTGGATACTGTCGGGCATGAACCCTGGCTAAGGACGACTATAAGGGGCATCGTCGGTCAGAAACTGGACTACGGACTGCTTGTAGTGGCAGCAGATGATGGCGTGACACACGTTACGAGAGAGCATCTGGGAGTCTTGCTCGCCATGGATTTGCCTACAATCGTCGCCATTACCAAAATTGATAGAGTAAAAAAAGGTAGAGTTGAAGAGGTGGAAAGACACATATTAGATGTGTTGAAAACGGTCGGGCGAATACCTCTGCGCATAAAGTCAAAATCCGATTTGCGCCCCCTCTCAAGTAAATTGAACCAGCTGAGCGAAGGCATAATCGTGCCCGTCATAAGGACATCGGCTGTTACAAAGGAGGGTTTTGATATACTCGATCAGTTGTTGTTCCAGCTGCCCAAACGGAATGCAGAAAGTGCAAAATCGTTCCAGATGTACATAGACAAGGTGTACCAGGTAGCAGGCGTCGGAACGGTCGTGAGTGGTTCGATCAAACAGGGAGAGATTAAAGTAGGCGACCAACTGCAACTTGGTCCAGCCCCGGATGGGGGCGTCATTCCCGTCAAGGTTCAATCCATCGTGATGCATTACTATAGAATCGACCAAGCCAGTGCGGGTGATATCGTGGGAATCGCGCTCAAGGGCGTTTCACCAAAGGATATCAGAAGGGGCATGGTGCTGTGCGCCGACGAGCCCAAAGCGGTTAGAGAATTTGAGGCGGAAGTTCTGATATTGAATCATCCCACCTGTATAAAGAGGGGTTATGAACCGGTCGTTCACCTGGAGACCATAGCCGAGGCAGCTACATTCAAACAACTGGATCGCGATTATATGATGGCCGGGCAAACCGGATTGGTGAGAATGCGATTCAAGTTCTGCCCCTACCACGTCTATGAAGGGGAGAAGTTCATCTTCAGAGAGGGGAAGAGCAAGGGTATTGGGCGCGTTGTGAGGGTTTTTGAATCATAACAGTCCATACGACCTCATCAGCACATCTGCATTTAGCCTGCCGAAGTGATATTCCCTGCCTGATTTGACTTCTTTTACGCGCACCTCTGCAGGCGCAAAGACATCAGGGTCTATCTTGTAAAAGTCGCCTCCTGCGTCCCTTAGGATATCGCAGAACGACCTTCCGTAATCCCTAGAGCATTCTGATGGCAACTTTTCGAACACGTCATCAAATTCATCCACGATTAAAACTACTGACCCATAATAGATTATGCTGTCATTGGTAGCGCCCACGGTAGCCATTTCATCCCCCTTCACGGGCGCAATTGGTGCAACGCCGGAAGCATTCAAGATTTTGGTCGTATCATATCCGAGCTCATCCAGTTTATGCAGTGCCGTTTCCACGACCCTGCCGGAGATCTGAATCGAGCCGACCAGTGATGAAGCTGGCGCTACTAACGCCATTAGACGTGCAGGCTCTATTCCACATGCATTTGCGATACTCTCCATCACGCGCTCATCTGGCAATTCACTGGCCTCCAAGGCGATGACACCGTACTTGTAATCATCTTTATAGCGGATGCGCTCAAAAACGTCTCTCGGTTTCTTGGCAAGCGCCCTC
>JAUWXC010000012.1 GCA_030616565.1 Methanocellales archaeon
AATACGAGACTGAAAGGGACAAATTGATTGAAAAACTTAGATCGTATGGCATAGGCGAGCGCGTGGTAGAGGCGATGAGGGGGGTGCCAAGACATAAGTTTGTCCCGATGGAATTTAGGAGTCATGCATACGCCGATTGCCCACTTCCAATAGGGCAAAATCAAACCATTTCGGCACCGCATATGGTCGCAATGATGTGCGATCTGCTGGATTTACAAAATGGCATGAAAGTACTTGAGGTCGGTGCTGGATGTGGTTATCACGCGGCTGTCATGGTAGAATTGATTGGAAAAGGACGTGTCTACGCCATCGAACGCTGGAAGTCGTTAGCTGAGGTGGCACGAAAGAATCTCAAGGCCGCAGGCTATAAAAACGTGACCATCATCGAGGGAGATGGCACACTGGGCTACCCCAAGCATGCTCCATATGACAGAATTAGCGTTGCATGCGCAGCGCCAGACGTTCCACCACCCCTGTTAAAACAACTCAAACCAAATGGAAAGATGGTCATACCCATCGGGCGGTATTTTCAAGAGCTGTATGTGGTCGAAAAGAAGAATGGCATCATCAGGAATGGAAAAGGGGGCGTGATGTTCGTCCCGCTGATAGGGAAACATGGATTTCACAAGTGAACGTTTTTATCTGAACTTTTTGGCAGATTCATCCAACCCACTGGTCCAGGGTCTTCTGCCCCTTGCCAGATGCCTCCGCCAATCGTGCCAATGCCTTACGCACCCTGTCCTCAGAGAAATCGTGCTCGTCACACAGAAATCTTTCGACATCAACCTCCTTTGGCTCATGCCATGTTATCTTATAGTCAGATGTAATGTCAGGGTCCAAGAAGAAGTCCTTGATGGCATCAAAATTTTTGACGTCCTTGCCGAGTTCAGCTAATGCTCCTTCTATTGAGCTGTGCTTTTTGATCAGCTTTAACGCGGTCTTGGGTCCTGTGCCCTTGATGCCTTCGTTGTAATCCGTGCCTATTAAAATCGCAATATCAACTAATTGCTCCCTTGTTATCTCCAGCGCCCCTAACATTGATTTCAGTTCTATCATTTCCGGTTTCACATCTATGTAGACGTTTTTTCCCGGCAGCTTCCTGCGCCCGGTGACCGTCAAATTTCTCACGAGTCTGGGGGCGCCAAATAACAGTGCATCGTAATCTTGCGAGCCTACAGCATCAGCATCACCGTTGCTGGCAATAAACGCAGCCTGTGCCTCTCCCTCTGATGGTGCCTGGATGCACGGGATTCCCATATGTCCCAGGAGCGTCTTGGCATCCTCGACTATTTGCTCGGTTACCCTTGCAGATGCCTGCGCATACTTTAAGGCCCCTGCTTCTCCTTTCTCCTTCGCCTCGATCCACTGCTTTTCCGCTATGCTCCTGATCTCGCTCCGCTCTTTGATCGTAGGAGCCTTGAACTCAGGCGGCTTTCCATCGAACACGAAGATGGGTTTGATGCCTTCTTCGACAAGGTTCGTCGTCCTGTAAAGCAGCCCGGAGAGATGTGATGTGATATTTCCCTTGGAATCCATTAACGGCGTGCCATCCGGCTGGCGAATGATGCTGAGAAACTGATATAGAATATTGTGCGCATCTATAGCTATCGCCTTTCCGAATAAGTCCTTTAAAGAGATCTCCCGCCGTTCGACCAGATCCCCGAGATCTACGCCCATCGATTTCTCCAAATCGAATTATGTCTTTAATGTCTTTATTACGTTTTCCCTCTCCCAAACTACATATAACTACAACCGCATATATTCCGGCAACAAAGGTGCCATCATGGGGATTAAAATATCTCGTCCATGCTCCGAGGACCCGAACGAATTTATAGCGGAGGGCAGTTTTGGTAGGTCATTCTCTATGAGGCATCTCTGCTCGCTACTAAAAAAGCACGTCACCGATCTAAAATGCTCTGAAAGTCTTGGCGTGGCCAAGTTCGAGATGGATGGCAGAACTGTGATACTTTGTAGAAACGGACGAATAGACATAAGGCGGGTAAAGGATTTACGCGATGCCGAAGCGATTATGGCCAAGATAGGCAAGATGGTAAATCCCGCATTTGAATTATAATGATGTTAATTACCGATATTGTCGTCGCGTCAGGGATTCTAGTGCCTCGTTAACCCTATTGAGCATCATATTCAGTTTCCTGTCCACGTTATCCTCTACGCCCTGGATGTTGACCCTGAGGGACCTTTCCTTGGCATCGACCTTGTCCTCTATTACCCCCAGCCTGATATCGATGCTCAAGAGTAGCGCAGCCAACGCTCCCACTAATACCATCGCTGCCAGAACTATGACAGAATCCCCTAAACCATATTGACCAACCCATCTATACGTGAGCACGAATGCAGAAATCACCATGACGGCCGAAAGTAAAATGTCCCTTGCTTCCATTATTCCACCTCATTGGCAAAGACTAACTCTATAGGTAATAATACACCTATATATTATAAATCTTCACCAACTAGCATGACGGGAGCAAAATGAGACCCAAAACCATTGCGAATTATCTGCCGTTTGTCTGCATGGGCGCTTTCCTGATAGTCGTGCAAGTCATCGCTTTACTGCTAACTCCCCAGATGATCGCTCATGAGATGCAGGCATTTGAAGACCCGCAGTCCGTCTGGAATCCCATACTATATATGGGTTTGATCTTGCTCTTCACGCTTGCCACGCTGTTCGTCATAAAATTGAAGTTGAGATGGGTTTTTCATGCTTTTTTCATGCTCGCCATTGCATCTACGCTTTACTTCGTGTTCTTTGGCGTGCTATCCTTCGTAACGTCGCTGAGCGCATCTTTAATCGGCTCACTCATCGCAACCATTGCGCTCACAGTGCTGGTATACAAATTTCCAGAGTGGTATGTCATCGATGTCACGGGCGTTTTGATAGGTGCTGGTGTTACTGCTATATTCGGCATATCACTGGCGATTATACCCACGTTGATCCTGCTGATAGGACTGGGTGTGTATGATGCCATAGCGGTCTACAAGACCAAGCATATGATTACGCTGGCCGAGGGTATGATGAAGCTGAAGCTTCCGGTCATGTTCGTCGTTCCAAAGCGCAGGGGGTACTCGTTTTTGAAGGATGAACCTAAAAAAGGCGAGAGGGGTGCGTATTTCATGGGGCTGGGCGACGCGGTCATACCCTCCATTCTCGTAGTGTCCGCCAAGGTCTTCACAGTCCCTTCTATGGGGTTCCTTAATCTTCCGGCACTGGGTGCCATCATCGGCACATTGATCGGCTTTGTTATATTGACAAAATTCGTCGCAAAAGGAAAACCACAGCCGGGATTGCCGTTCTTAAATACTGGTGCTATAATCGGATTTACGGTCGGGTGCTTGAGCGCTGGCGTTCTTTGAGCATCTCTATCAATCTCGCCTTTACCTCTGCTACGCCCTCGCCTGTCTTTGCGGATATGAGCATGTCGGCATCCGCTTTTTTCAAATCACACTTGTTCGCCACCACCAGCACTGGAATTTTCAGCTCACTTTTAACCTCATCCAGCAGGTGCTTTTGCGATGCCAGCGAATATCCACACGTCTCGCTAGGGTCCAGCATGAACAATACCACATCACCAAGATGTCTGAGCGCAGATATGGCCTGCAACTCAATCTTGTTCCTCTCTGACAGGGGACGATCCAATAGCCCGGGCAGGTCAATTACTTGATACCTGCGTCTTTCATGCATAAAATGCCCGATAGAAACCCCTTTCGTCGTAAATGGATACTCCGCTATCTCTGGTTTTGCACTGCTGACTGCGGCGACAAAACTCGATTTGCCGACATTGGGATATCCCGCCACTACTATTGTGGGCGCCTCACTCACGTCTGGAAGGGAGCGTAGCGTATCCCTTGCCTCGTTCAAAAGCGCCAGGTCTGAATCCACCTCCCGAACGATCGAAGCAATGCGTCCAAATGCCTCCCTCCTGACCATAGAAGGATTTTGCCCTTTCCGCAACTTTCCGATGTAGCCCTTGGATATTTCCTTGACCTTGACGCCTGCCCAGTGTATCGATGCCAAGGACATCTTGAGCCTGTCCACGCCAACCAGAATGTCAGTTAAATCTCTGTAAAATGGCGGTAAATCATCAAGATTGGGAAATCGCTTTACAACGTGAATTAAATTGTCGGAAAGGATATTCGATGCTGTCATTATCATCGATTCTGCCGCTTCTCTCCTGTCCCTGGGTTTTGCCCTTCCCGCGCGCGATGCCCTTCTGAACGCCTTATCGACCAGTTCATCCGCCATGGGTACTGTCGGTATCTTCTCAAATATCAACACAACCTCCAGTATATAATACCCCATATATCATATGAAACATGACAACCTCGCGAAACGTATTTAACATACCCTATAAATATTACTATTAATCATTATAGTGGGTGAAATCATGGAACTTCCACCGATACAAAGGGAGATTCTGACAGCTCTGATTAACTTGGCTAGGCAGGAAGGGATCGTAAGGGGTGAGAAAATCGCCGGGGTCATCGACCGCAACCCTGGTACGATTAGAAATCAAATGCAGGCTTTGAAGGCACTGGGACTCGTGGAGGGCGTCCCAGGACCCAAAGGGGGTTATAAGCCAACTGGAAGGGCATATGAAGCTCTCAGTATTGAAGAGGTGGAGGTGGAGGCGGCTGTCCCCATTTATCGTCGCGGTACCTTGGTTGAAGAGGCGACAGTTGCAGAAATTAATTTTACGACGGTGAGGCACCCCTACCTATGTTACGCTGCCATAAAAGTCCTTGGAAACATACGGAATTTTAACGTGGGAGATAAGATTCAACTTGGACCTACACCAGTCAATAAATTGGTGATCAGGGGGGATGTACATGGACGCGACGACACAGATAATGTCATATTGTGCTCCATATCAGAGATGATATCCCTGCCGAAAAAACCGATTAAAGAGTATATACCAGATAAGATGGTTTTTGTCGCCCCCGACACGACAATACAAGAGACGGCACGTGTCCTGATCGAACATGGCATTCACGGCGCTCCTGTGAAGGATAAAGGAAAAATAGTCGGGATTGTGACGTTCACCGATGTTGGAAGAGCGATAGCAGAGAAAAAAATGAAGTCTCTGGTCAGGGACCTAATGACCAGAGATATCATCACAATCGATGCGGGACAGACGCTTAACGATGCCATCAAAGTCTTGAATGAGCATAGAATAGGGCGGCTTGTGGTAACTGAAAAAGGAAAATCGATAGGGATTATCACGAAGACCGATGTTCCCAGTGAGTTGGCTGTATATTGATGCTCTATTTTCTGCGTTTCTTCAGTTCGTTTGATAGGTCCTCAAGAGATATGTCATTCGATGCCATTAGTACCAAGGTGTGAAATATCAAATCTGCGGATTCATGAACGATTTCATCTTTATTTCCGCTCCTGGCTGCGAGTATCAGTTCGCCCGACTCTTCGCTGACCTTTTCCAGAATTCTGTTCTCGTCCTTTAATAATGAACAAACGTAAGAGCCTTCTTTCGGATTTTCCTTTCTGTCGAGGATTACATCATAAACCTCCTGAATTATCGACAAATCTTTCATTTCTTTCTCCTCCGTAACTTGGTTGCTTCCACCAGCGGATGTCTGGCATAGTCAAGTATCTTGATGTCTGCCAGTGAATGAAGCCCTGCATCCCTGGCGGTTCTCTCCATCCCCAGTGGGACATCTTTTTCCAGCGTGAATATGTATGCATCCATCACATCTATGCCGAGCTTTTTTGCTGCCACAACCCTGTGATGCCCATCCACCAATACCATCCTGTTTGGTTTTTGTATGACCACTAAGGGTTCTGTCAGGCCTTTTTTTAGTTCGTATATCCTGCCCTCAAGTTCGTCTGCATAGATTTTCGGCTGCGTTGGTATGAGCTGGTTTATTGCCACTTCGCTTCTCTCCACGTTTATCTTTATATTATGAATGGTCTCCAACGTCCTCTTTAACTTCCATACCTTTTCGGGCGTAGCCCTCTCGATCTGCGAGCGTATGACGTCTGCGTTGCTGAGCAACCCTACCAAGCGCCCCTCATCATCTACAACGGGTAGTTTGGAGAAGCCAGTTCTAAACATCACCCTTGCCGCGTCTGTAAGGTCCATGGCGGGATTGGTGACTATGATATCAGTTGACATAATCTTGGATATGGTGTCTTTTGGATTGCGCCGCAGTAAATCCGCGGATGACACATAGCCGATGACCTTGCCGCTCTCTACCACAGGAAAGCTCTCGTGTTCGGTTTTGCAGATGAGGTCGATGACATCCTCTATTGTGTCCTCGGGTGAGACTGTCACAACGTCAGGGGTCATGTAATCTGCAACCTTGAGCTTGTCGGTTATGCGTTCCACCATGTCAGCAGAGTATTTATCAGCAATTAGTATAAAGTCATATTGTAGTTGCGATTTTACGAAAGTTTTATATAATACCTCATTATTATCATTATTATGAGGTGAGGTAATGGTCAGAATATTACATGCGCAAACCGTGCTGACCGATGAGGATCTGAGACGGTTGAAGAAGAAGACCGGCGAGGATTCGACAAAGGAAGCACTTTCAACGGCAGTCCAACATTACCTCGAATGTGAAAGCACAGAAGTGGGTGAGTTATGGCAAAGGCGATTAGAGCGCCTAGTGGAAACGAAGTGATGCCTATCTGTGCTAAAAAGAACATAAGAGGTGTAGGAAATGAAAGCAAATAGGAAATTCAGAGCAGATGAGAAAGCAGTGAGCCCAGTCATTGGCGTCATTCTGATGGTCGCCATAACAGTCATTCTCGCAGCCATCATCGCAGCCTTCGTGTTCGGCATGGCGCCACCAGCGATGGCACCCCAAGCGAGTATCAGGGGTACGGTTGTAGACAATCCTGTTATTCCCGCTCACAACGCCATAAGACTTGAACACCAAGGCGGAGACACAATAACAGTAAGTAATGCAACTCTTACTGTCATGGTAGAGGGCGTTGTAGCCACGTATGATGGGCCAACTCAGCAATTCGCGACCGGACAATATGCATACATATGGAATGTAAACACTACAGGATACCACTACAACGTTACAACGAGTGGCACAAGCACGGCTAATGCAATCACCACTGGCCAATCACTCAACATCAAAATCATTGATGTAGCAAGCCAGCAGTTGATCGCAGACATATCCGTAAGGGGCTAAACTAACACAAGCACAAGTGATTAGAAACCTGCCATTGGGGGCTGATTGCACGTCAGCCCCTTTTCTCCCTTTTTTATTTTGATTGGATTTTTCGATTAGATTCATTATGATTAGATGGGTGTATGGATATCGAACGGGTGTAGGCAATGAGAAGGATGAAGGAGGACTTCGCCAAGGGCTTTAGAGGGGATGAAGGAGTATCCCCGGTCATCGGCGAGATTTTGATGGTCGCGGTCGTGGTGACTTTGGCTGCGGTCATGTCAGCATACCTGTTTGGGATGGCACCGATGGGTACTGCGCCCCAGGCGAGTATTAGGGGCACAGCAATCACAGATCCCAGTGGTAATACTGCTTGCAACGTCATCAAACTGGAGCATCAGGGTGGAGAGGAAATTACCCTGACGAACGCTTCTATAAGGGTCATCGTCAACGGTACGGCAGTTCAGGATCTCCCTGCAAGTGGAAAGTTGACGGCCGGGGAGAGTTGTTATATCTGGCTAAGCAACGGTGAGTATCACTTAAGGAAAAATAATGTGTATGTACCCCCAGACGCCTCGTTGCCTGAAACTGGAAAGACTGCTACAGTAAAAATCGTTGACGTTGCGAGCCAACAGTTGATCGCGGATATACGTGTCGGGGGCTAGTTTTATTTTTTTTATTTATGTTCAAATGCGATAAGACTGGTCATCATTACCGTCGAAAAACAAAAATTTAAATCATAAGTCGTATGTTCATATTTATCCGACATTTATCAGCAGCTCAGAGGCTCAAAGATGGTTCAAAACGAGATTGAACAAATCAAAAAGGCAGAGGCAAAGGCCTTAAAAATGATAGAGAAGGTTCAGGCAGAGGCTGAAGAGATCATCAAAAAAGCGCACGCAGATGCTGAAAAACTAATTTTGGAAAGTCAAGAAAAGGCGATAGCGATCATCAAGAAGGACAAGGAAAAAGCAGAGAAGGCCGCAATGAAAGAGGCGGAAAAACTCAGGCAGCAAGGCAAAGACGAGGCGGAGAAACTCAGAAAAAAGGCAGAGGGAAAGATTTCAAATGCGGTTAAATACGTCGTTGAAAAGATAGCAGGGGCGGTATAGTGCTCTTTCCGGCAGAAATGAAAAGTGTGACGATAGTTACTCATGATGTTTATCGGGAAAAGGTAATTTCTACCCTCCATGAGGCAGGAATCATGGAGATCACAAGCGTTCAGGATTCAAAGAGCGAGGTCAGCGCAACCTTGGAGCCAGGAGAATCTCACCCCTTGGCTGGGAAATGTGCAGAATATGAGCTGAGGGTTAGTCGCGTGCTGGACGCATTAAAGGGTTTTCAAGAGTCTAAGGAAAGTCTGCTAAAGCAGTTTCTTTCTCCCGAGCCCGTCGCTAAAACTCCTGTGGAGGAGAGGATGCCCAACCAGTTATTTAATGAGGCCGAGTCTGTTTTAGAAAAGGCTGAAAGGGCTATTTCCGTTCAAGATGAGTTAGCGGGTATAGGAGAAGGTATCGATGCACTACGAACGCAGCGAATATCCATCGAACTGTTAGTGCCATTTGACTTCGACCTTGGCTACCTGGGCGAATCAAAATATCTGTACATCGTTGCAGGAACGGTCAGGGTTGGAGATTATGAGCTGTTCATACAGACGCTCTCCGCAATCGAGGACATCCTATTGCTCAAACGTCAAATTGGTGAGTTATATGCAGTGGTCATCGCAGTGCCAGCCAGTGCAAGGGAAGAGCTTGACGATATCTTGAGAGGGCGCATTTTCAATGCGATTAAGATCGAGCATCCAGAAGGCAAACCAAGCAAACGTCTCACACAAATAGATGATGAAATAAAAGGGCTGGAGAGCCGTAAAAAGGGGTTATTCAAAGAGCTCAAAACCATACATGGCAAGTGGAACAAGAAACTTTTGGTCCTTCAAGAGGAGCTGGAAATCGAAAAGGAGAGAATGGAGTCGCCTTCCAACTTTGGCAAGACCGTAAACACGAGTGTTATTGAAGCATGGGTTCCTGCCAAAAGTGTCGATGAGTTGAAGAGACTATGTGATGATGCTTCAGATGGACACACTTTTTATGAATCCAGAGAGCCAGAGGCGGCGCCAGAGGAGATTCCGATCAAATATGATAATCCTTCGTGGCTGCGACCATTCGAGATTCTAACGAAAATGTTCGGCCATCCCAAGTATGATGATGTCGATCCAACTATATTCCTCGGACCCATCCTCGTCATATTCTTTGGGTTGATGCTCGGTGATGCTATCTATGGATTGATTATTTTTCTTGTTGGTTATCTGCTATATCGGGGCGTTGGAAAACTCAGCGAATCGATGCACGACATGAGCATCATCCTGATGGCGATAGGCATATCGACCATCGTATTAGGAGCAATACAGGGGAGCTACTGTGGAGATATCTTCCCCAGATTTTTGGGCATGAACTCACCGTTCATGCTGATTGATCCATTGAGGGAGCCAAAAAAAGTCCTCCAGATCGCCCTGATAATAGGGATCATTCATCTCAACCTTGGCTTGTCTCTGGCCGCACTCCAAAATATACGAAGGAGAAAGTACCGAGGGGCATTGCACGACCAAATATCAATGTTCATCATCCAGCCATGTGCCGCCATACTGATCCTCGACTTCTTTAAGTGGGCGGCAATAACACCTTCTTTAAAGACTGTGGGGGGCGTAGGAATGCTTATCGGGGTAGTTCTAATCGCTCTCAAAGAAGGGCCTCTCGGAGTGTTCGGTCTCACTGGATTTGTGGGCAACTGGCTATCTTATGCCAGGATTCTCGCATTAGCGTTAGCCACGACTGGCATAGCGATGACCATAAACATACTCGTAGAATTGATAATGAACGGTCATTCTGCGATGATTGTCTTGGCAGCATTCGTCTTCGTGTTTGGGCAAATATTCAACTGCGTCTTGCAGGCGCTGGGCGCGTTCGTTCACTCACTGCGTTTACATTATGTGGAGTTCTTTGGACAATTCTATAGCGGTGATGGCAAGTACTTTATCCCATTCAAGTCTATAAGGAGATACACTAAACTAAAGACATAAAATGAAACAAAGGAGGTAGAAAATGGTAGAGCTTGAAATCGGCTTAGTCGGCCTGGGGATTGCGATCATAGGATCGGGGATCGCGATCGCAGGTTCTGGAATAGGACAAGGAATATCAGCATCAGCCGCGGTGGGCGCAACCGCAGAAAAACCAGAAACATTCGGTAAGAACATGGTCTTTGCAGTGTTGCCGGAGACGCAAGCCATCTATGGATTACTGATAGCAATCCTGATGATGGTCGGCATGGGAGTGATCTAAGTTTAGAGTCGGAAATCAACACTCCCGTGCATACATAGCGCACATCATGAGTGGATCAGATGGATGGCATACATAAAATTATAGCCAAGGTCGAAAGCGATGCAAAAGCAGAGATGCAGCGCATCAAAGCAGATGCTACGCAAGAGGCAAAGAAGATTTTAGATGATGCAAGAAGGAGGGGGGAGCAAGAGCACTCCAAGATACTCGAGAGAGGTAAGAAGGATATCGATACGTTGGTTAACA
>JAUWXC010000060.1 GCA_030616565.1 Methanocellales archaeon
CTCTGATGCAGTAGTGATATATATGAAAGTCGGAATCATCGGGGGATCTGGTTATACCGGCGGGGAGCTGCTTCGCCTCTTGGTAAATCATCCTGATGCTGAAATAGTGGCAGTAACCTCCAGGACCTTCAAGGACAAACCCATTAGCGCAATACATCCGCATCTATTGAAAATATTGGATATGCGCTTTGAGGATATGTCTGCAGGAGAGGTTGCGAAGCGTTCAGACATCGTGTTCACGGCTGTGCCGCATAAGGCTGCGATGGAGTATGTACCTGAGCTGCTGGCGCAGGACACGAAAGTCATTGACTTAAGCGCTGATTACAGGCTGAGCTACGACGTCTATGAAGCCACGTATAGGATAACCCATGCCGATAAGGGTAGAAAGGCGGTATACGGCCTGCCAGAGCTTCATAGAAGAGATATCAAACGCGCAAATTTGGTCGCCAATCCCGGTTGCTATCCCACAGGTGCCATTTTGGCTGTTGCTCCATTAGTAAAAGCGGGAGAAGTGAGCAGGGTCGTGTTTGACTCCAAGACAGGCGTCTCTGGCGCAGGCATGATTCCCTCTGAGGTAACGCATTACCCCAATGTTGCTGAAAACGTCGTGCCATACCAAGTAACTAAACACAGACATCTGCCCGAGATCGTGCAAGAGCTAGCGGTAGTGGGCAAGTGCACGATTCACTTCACGCCGCATATAATTCCTGTTATCAGGGGCATCCTGACCACGGCGCACATCTTCGGAAAGAGTAGGATGTCCAAGGAAGAGGTCGTGGAATTATACCAGAAGATGTACGCAGACGAAACCTTTGTTCGAATTTTAGATGAAATGCCGTCGCTGAGCGCTGTCAGGGGTTCTAACTTCTGCGATATCGGTTGTTTTGAGGTGGAAGGAGATAGAGTCATAGTGGTCTCAGCGATCGACAACATGGTTAAGGGCGCCTCTGGACAGGCAATCCAGAACATGAACATCATGTTCGGGTTAGAGGAAAGGGCCGGGCTATGGATGCCTGGTGTTGCGCCATAGGTGAAAACATGAAAGTCAAAGATGTGATGAGAAAAAGGGTAATCACGTGCGCCCAAAGCGATGTCATCAGTGATGTGACGAAAAAGCTGAAAAAACACGACATAAGCGGCATGCCTGTGGTGGAGCGCAATAAAGTCATTGGCATCATCACCGAAAGCGATATTCTTGAACTTCTGCGCACCCCCGAGTATTCTAAAGAGCTCTGGTTACCAAGTCCGCTGGAGCTCATTGAGGTGCCGATACGCGAGCTGGTGGAGTGGATCAAAACTAGGAAGGCGCTGGAAAAGATAGGCAACAAGCCAGTCGCTAGGGTCATGACGCAACACGTGCATACCATTTCACCAGAGGAGGGCATCGAAAAAGCGGCGGAGGTCATGACCGAGCACCATGTCAACCGACTTCCGGTCGTAGAGGGGGGAAAGCTTGTCGGCATCGTTACCAGAGGTGACATCATCGCCGGACTTGGAGGCAGGATATGAAGCTCATTGAAGGGGGCGTGTGCGCGGTCCCCGGGGTAAAGGCGTATGGTATAAAAGAGGGCAAGCAGGGTCTTGCGATTATAGCAGGAAAAGGCAACGCTGCCGGCGTATTCACCCAGAATAAAATAAGGGCTGCTCCGGTTATCGTCACGAGCAGGCGCCTGCCCGGTGTCATGAATGCTATCGTCGCCTACAGCGGGAGCGCCAATGCGTTTACCGGCAAGAAGGGCATTGAAGACGCGGAAAAAATGGCTTTTTTGGTTGCCGGTGCGTTAGGCGTTGACCCTGAATCCGTAGGGGTTGCCTCCACGGGCATCATTGGGCGCCCGGTCAATATGGATTGGATTGAATATCACGTAAAAGAGGCAATTAATGGTCTAACCTCAGAACCAAGCGGGAGCGAGGCGGCGGCAAGGGCGATCATGACGACCGATACCGCGCTGAAGCAGGTTGTGGTTGAGGTTGACGGAGTCCACATCGGCGGCATCGCAAAGGGCTCGGGTATGATAGAGCCGAACATGGCCACGATGCTGGCGTTTATCTACACGGATGCAAAGCTATCCTCTGAATCGCTTTATAAATGTCTGAAAACCGCAGTAGATAACAGTTTCAACATGCTCGTGGTGGACGGTGACACGAGCACCAACGACATGGTTTTGCTCACCGCAACGGGCAAAAAGAGGATAGACGAGAGTAAATTCCAGGAAGGGTTAAATCGCGTGTGCGCCGAACTCGCGAAGATGATCGCAAGAGACGGAGAGGGCGCAACCAAATTCATCGAAGTTCGCATCAAAGGCGCAAGATCAGAAGAAGATGCGAGAAAGGCGGCAAAAGCCGTTGTGCGCTCTCCGTTAGTGAAGACCGCCGTTTATGGCGCAGACCCCAACTGGGGCAGAATAATAGCTGCCATAGGGCGCTCTGGCACGGATGTCGAGGAAGAGAGGATCACGCTTGCGCTCTCGGACAGCCATAAAACCGTGACATTGGTCAAAGAAGGAAATATCGTGGAGGGCGCACTTGCCCAAGCGAAAGCGCTCATGGCAAAGGATGTGATCGTCATCAGCGCAGATTTGGGGCTTGGGAAGCATGAGGCAACAGCCTGGGGCTGTGACCTCACATATGATTATATAAGGATTAACGCCAAATATATAATGTGATGAGATGTGTGGCGTGGATTCTCTTTTTCGATGGTGATGATTTAGATGGGAGGGATTGAAATGATACAAGTGATAGGAGAGAGCACATTTGTAGCGATCATAACCATAATAGTCATCTGGGAGCTCATCTGGAAGGGACTCGCGCTCTGGAAAGCGGCAAGAAACGATCAAAGATACTGGTTCGTAGGACTACTCATACTCAATACATTGGGCATCTTGCCCATACTGTATATCTTCGTATTCCAAAAAGGGGAGAAAGGAATATAGAGATAAGTGGATATGAATAAAGAAAAATGGATATTGCTGGCCTTTATAACAGTTATAGGCATTGGCACATTGGTTTCCGGTTGCACCACCCAAGAAACAAGCGAAATATCAAAAACTGGAATGGTTCGATTCATCTCTTTAGAAGGCGGATTTTATGGAATAATCAGTGATGACAATGAGCATTACGACCCATTGAACCTAGATCCAGAATTTCAAGAGGATGGCCTAAGAGTGTATTTTAAAGCTAAAATTAGTGAAAATCAAACGAGCATACACGTGTGGGGCATAGTTATTGAGATCATCAGTATAGAAAAATTAGAAATAAGTGGAGTCCCCGTATTTCAGTTCAGCGTGGCTGTAGCTCTTCTTGATGTGCGACCCGATCTTAACATTTCTTATAACAAATATACTCGTTGATATCCGTTGTGAACGAAAACAAAAACGAAGTATATGATGATATAATGATTATATTAATATCGCTTTTAATATCGCTTTGGTCTATGTTTCTGGTAGCAGTCCCTGCAATAGACAGGTCTTGTACCATCCGGCTTGAAAGGAACTTCAGTTTCCACACCACAATCGGCGCATGTTACCTTATGCATCTCTCTTGGTGGCCTGTCATATCCGAATTTCCTAGAGCCGAAATCTTTACCTTTATTCATTTTCTATCTCCTATTCATACCCCATTAAGGGGCAAAAGGTAATGAGTTTTATGATATATAAAGATGCGAGTAGTCAAGAAGGGTTTTTAAGTTGAAATTACATAGGTGAGTGCGTGAATCTTAAGCAGGAACGCATCCTAACCGAGGCGCTTCCATATATCAGGGAATTTCATGACTCGATCGTCGTGATCAAGGTCGGCGGGCATGCGATCGTCAACCCGAAAAACATGGAGGAGATCGTCAAAGATGTCGTACTGCTCTACCATGTCGGGATAAAACCCGTCATCGTACACGGCGGTGGTCCCGAAATCACGAAAGAAATGGAGAAGAGGGGTAAAAAGCCAAAATTCGTAGCCGGGCTGAGGGTCACGGATGATGAAACCCTCGAAATCACCAAGGCGGTCCTGGTAGGAAAGGTTAATGCACGCATAGTTTCGTTGATTGAAAAGCACGATGCAAAAGGACTGGGGCTATCTGGAAAGGATGGCCATTTGATAACCGCAAAGAAGAGGGGTCCCCTAAGAGCCATTGTAGAGGGTGCAGAGCAAGAGATCGACCTGGGCTGGGTTGGAGAGATTGCGAACATAAAACCGGCGATCCTGACGACTGCGACAGGAGAAGGACGTATCCCTGTAATAGCTCCTGTTGCCGTTGATGCCAAGGGCAATTCCCTCAATCTGAATGCAGACACCGCCGCTGGTGGCATTGCAGCAGCGCTCCACGCTAAAAAGTTTATAATCCTGACCGACGTTCCCGGTATACTGAAAGAGGCCTCTGACAAGGACTCTATTATATCCCAGTTAAGCATAAATGAAGCAAAAGCGTTAGTTCAAAGGGGCACGATCCAGAAAGGAATGATCCCGAAAGTGGAGGCATGTATTCAGGCACTTGAAAAATCGGTCGAAAAGGTTCATATCCTCGATGGCTCAAAACCACATGCGCTCCTGCTTGAACTCTTTACGAGCAAGGGCGTTGGGACCATGATATATAAGGAGTGAAATTCATGAAGGCAATGCGAGAAATCGAGTTAGAAGGACACATCATCGATTCGCTAATCATGACAAAGGTGTTCGACAAGATAATGGACATGAATGGCGAGTTTGAGGTACTTGAATTTAACGTTGGAAAAAGGAAGACCGATCACAGTTATGCCAGGCTGATGGTCACTGGCAGGAATGAGAAGCACTTGGATGAAATCCTCAGTGAGCTACACAGACTAGGTGCACGACTGCCAGAGGTGGAGAACGTTGCGCTAGAGAGAGCTCCAGCCGATAAAGTCGTGCCAAAGGGATTCTACTCCACAACACACCATCCAACCTATGTCAGATACAAAGACAAATGGTTGCCAGTTGAGCGCATAAAGATGGATGCCATGATCGTGATAGAGGGCAATAAGGCAACGTGCAAAACCCTCGCTGGGATCAAAAAAGGCGACCTGGTTGTAGTGGGAAAGAAGGGGGTCAGGGTCAGACCTCCCGAGCGACCCAGAGGAAGGACCGTATTCGGGTTCATGGGCACCTCTACGTCATCTGAAAGGCCTTCTGAGACGCTGATTTCCCAGATCGCTGATGAGATCAGGGAGATAAAGAAGAAGGGGGGCAAGATCGTGGTGGTAGCAGGACCGGCAGTGGTACATACTGGAGCCGCACCTTCCCTCGCAACAATGATCAAGAAAGGATACGTAGACGTCCTGCTGGGAGGCAACGCGTTAGCCGTACACGACATCGAATATAACCTGTATGGCACTTCGCTTGGAATGGATATCAAGAAGGCTGAGCCCGTGTCAGAAGGGCATAAAAATCACATCTATGCCATTAGCGAGGTCGTGAGAGCGGGTTCTATAAAAGATGCTGTGGGAAAAGGCATCGTTACAGGGGGCATCATGTATGAGTGCGTGAAGAAGAATATTCCGTTCATACTGGCGGGCTCTATTAGAGATGATGGCCCACTGCCAGACGTCATAACC
>JAUWXC010000094.1 GCA_030616565.1 Methanocellales archaeon
GACCGATGCCCTCCTGGCAGCCCAGCACTGGATGTTAACCGCCACAGGCAATGAAGCAACATGGCAGTGCGCGTATTCTATGTTTACTTTCAATGCGGTGGTATCTCCTCCAAGACCCATGGGGCCTATGCCGAGCGAGTTGATCGCCTCCAATAACTCCTGCTCAAGTTCAGCTGGAGTTTTATCCAAACGTCTCAGCGCAGCCTTCTTCGCCAGTCGTGCGGCTTTGTCAAACGTGCCGCCTATGCCCACGCCCACGATGACCGGCGGACATGGCATGCCTCCCGCATCTTTCACCGTTTCAATGATAAAGCGCTTTACATCGTCCACCTCTGATGGCGTAAACATCCGAAGCACAGACATGTTTTCCGCGCCGCCCCCCTTCGGCATCACGGTAATTTTGATGTTCTTCCCAGAGACAAGGTCAAAGTTCACATCCGGGAAGCCCACGCCAACATTGCCAGAGTTCTCCCTCGTGAGGGGGTGCACGGCATTTGGCCTGAGCGGTATTTCCTCTGTTGCTCTGGCTACGCCTTTCCTGATCGCCTCCTCTAGGTCGAAGTTTACCCTCGCCTCGCGTCCAACCTCAACGAAAAAAATGGGAACGCCAGTATCTTGGCACATGGGAATGCTGTTCTCTCTCGCAAAATCCGCATTTTTTATGATTGTGCTCAGCTGCGTCCTCGCGATAGGATTGCTCTCTCTATCTCTGGCGGCCTTCAGTGCGGAAAGGACATCATCAGGCAACTCAGTTTCTGCCTTGCGAAGCACTTGAACGACCGTAGTTGTAACTTGCTCTTCGGTTATCACGCCGCTCACAGCTTTCAATTAGGAGACGATGTAATAAAAGGTTTCTTTGGTTATTCTGCGCCGATATGTGTAAAACTATATATTTAAGTGAAAATGTAATAAACAACATAGGTTCCCACAAAGGATGCGAATAACATGAAATTGAAGATTGGCATCGTTTTGGTTTTGGTGATGCTGTTAGTGATGCCAATTATTGCAAGTGCGACAACAATTCGAGTTGATGGAACAGAGTGTAAAGTTACATACTATTTCATTGATGATTTTGAGAGTGGCGTCCAAAATTGGATTTTTTATGATGAAGGAAAATCAACTACAGCTTGGAATACAATGATGGAGGGTAGCAATACTGTTCTAAGAGGGACGGGGCATAATTGGGCAGATCTTTCGGGAAAGGAGTGGACTGATTATACCTTCAAAGCCAAATTTAAGATAATTCAAGGAACTATTCATTTCAATTATAGGCGAGAGGGACCAAATAGATATTTCATTGGGGTTAGAAGCGATCAACTTTATGTGCAAAAACAAATTAGTGAGAACTTTTATGATCTTACTACATCTAAATACTTAGGCTTGGATGAGGGGTGGCATACTTTTGAAATAAGAGGCTATGATAACATTCTTAATGTTTACATAGACGATGAACTTTTAGTCGAATATACAGATACTGAAAGCCCCATTCTTTCTGGCGGAGTTGCATTTGAGACCCTCGATAATTCAGAGTTTCTGATAGACGACGTTGAAATTAAAGTCATCGCCGAGAAAACACCGGCAGCATTCACAATCAGCAATCTCGTGATAAACCCAGCCAAGGTTGCAATAGGTGAACCCGTCACGATTGCAGTTGATGTCACGAATACAGGTGACCTTGAGGGCACGTACAAAGCGACACTGAGAATCGACGATGTAGGGGCAGAGACAAAGGATGTCACAGTAGTGGGAGGAGCAGTAGAAACAGTGACATTCAGTCCAGTAACTAAAGATGCGATAGGTACGTATACCGTTGATGTTGGTGGACAAACAAAAACACTCAGAGTGCTGAAGACAGCAGCTTTTGTGATCGGCAATCTTGTGATTGAATCAGCCGAAGTCGAGACGGGTAAGCCTGTAGTGATCACAGTCGAGGTTACGAATACTGGTGGAATCAAGGACACGTATCCAGTGACGTTGAGCATCGATGGTGCAGAAGTAGAAACCGTACCTATATCGGTAGCAAGTGGTGCAACAGAAACGGTGAGTTTCACAGTGATTAAAGACGAGATAAGAACATACAGCGTGGATGTTGATGGTCAGACAGGTTCGTTCACCGTAACGGAGCAGAAACCAGGTCTCCCAGGATTTGAGGCAATATTTGCGATAAGTGGATTGTTAGCAGTTGCATATCTAATCAGGCGAAAGGAATAAGACGGAAAGTTTAATCTATCGCTAAGGGGATTTCACCTTGATGGGCGTAAAAACGATCTTCTTTGACGCATACGGGACCCTGCTCGAGTTGGGAGATTATTATTGCGACCTTGCGGCGCAGATATTGGATGAAGTAGGGTGCAGCATAAATCCGCATCTTTTTTGGGAAACGTGGAACGACGAGTTCAACGGCATCCTATTTGACATCGTCGAGGGGCAACATCCATTTACAAACATCAGAACGACGTATAAGATTAGTTTGGAAAAAGCGCTTCTCAGGCACGGCATCTCGATAAGCGACGTGCAATTGGATGAACTTAATAAAATGTGCAAAACCCTCCTGGATCAGCGATGCACGATATCGCCATCTACTCGGGAGACGATTGAGGCACTAAAACACAACGGCGTAAAAATCGGCCTGATATCCAATGGCGACAATGATGAATTGTCGCATCATTTGGGAGACTTGGTAAAACTTTTCGATGCAACGACCATCTCTGAAAACGTCAGGACATATAAACCCGATCCAAGAATATTTCAGGCAGCGTTGAAGGAGTTGGGGGCTAACCCAGAAGAGGCACTGTTCATAGGCGACAATCTCAGAATTGATGTAAGAGGGGCGAATGAGACTGGAATCCGCTCAGTATGGTACAACAAAACTGGCAAGCATCCAGCGGATGGTATCAAGCCTCACTTCACCATAGCCAACATAAACGAGGTTTTGGAGATCGTGAAGTTGTTGGTTCCCTAGATTTTCGTATTCTAAGCAAAAAATGACAGTATCACGGCCAGCAACACCGTAACATATATTGCCTCAAAACTGCCCACTCCGCCAAGATTGAGAAAAGCGCTACCCTCTTCTATTGGATAAAGCAGCGTCATCATTCCGATCAAAGTGCCCAAGACGCCACCAACCAGGATTATGAGTGCTATACTTCCTGGTGCCAATATGAATGCAAATGGAATGGAAATGAGCACGACATAACTCGGCACGATGATGCCCACCCCGCCTTCTAATTTAGAAAGAAAATGCGTGGACGTAATCATGATTACTGCGATCAACAACGTCTCAAGAAATGGTGCGAGTGGTGCAATATAAAGCGCCAACAACAAGGGAAGAACAAAGCCACCAACGTTAAGCGTGACCTTCGTATCGTACACGCGCGGGTCACCTGTGCTCAGTTCCTCCTCTACTGGCACGGAATATAATTCGCCAAGCAACCTGGCCTCGCCTCTCGCATAATTTGGTTTTCTCGTTCTCAGTCTGAATATGGGAATCTCAAAAACGCTGAATGCCAGCATTGCAACAAGTATTGTGAACAAGAAATACGGACCAAGACCCAGCGCAGCCCCTATTTTTCCCATATAACATAGGTAAAACATCGGCAGCAGGACGAAACCAAACAGTCCTAGCATCCTCAGATTCGGC
>JAUWXC010000028.1 GCA_030616565.1 Methanocellales archaeon
ATTGCCTGCTTCGAGTGCACCGAGACAAAGTATCCACTTGCTGACGAAACCATTTAGCGGGGGAACGCCTATCATCGAGAGCGCGGCTATCGTGAAACAGAGCATCGTGACCGGCATCTTCTGCCCCAATTCACCGAAATCATCGATGTTTCTGAGCCCTGTTTGATGGATGATGGCACCGGCGCAGAGGAACAGGCACCCCTTCATGAACGCATGATTGAAGATGTGAAAAATACCACCCTTCAATCCTTCATGGGTCAGCAGTGTGGCGCCGAGGATGACGTAGCCTATCTGACTTATGCTCGAGTATGCAAGCATCCTCTTTATCTCTTTTTGAGAAATCGCGACTGCACTGCCCAGGAATATCGTTATTCCAGCGAGTATGGCTAGGATTGTATTGACTCCTATCTCAGACACGAGTTCGGGACCGAATACATTGTAGATTACGCGGATGATACCATACGCGCCCGCCTTTATCATCACGCCAGAAAGCAACGCGGATGCAGGTGAAGGAGCAACGGGATGCGCATCCGGTAGCCATATGTGCACGGGAAACATACCAGCCTTTGCGCCAAAGCCAGCTATGAACGCGAAGAAGAGGGCTCCATATGCCAATTTCGAAACGGCATCATGTGGCAGAATGCCGATTCGGTCCAGATTTAGCGTGCCCGCAATCATATATGTCATAAGTATCGATAGCAGGAGGAAGAGCCCAAATCCGATGGAAATGAACAGATATTTCTTGCCTGCCGATAGCGCCTCCTCGGTCTCCCTATGTATGACGAGCACGTACGACGACAACGCCATCATCTCAAAGAATATGTATAACGCGAACAAATTCTTCGTGAGCACGATGCCCATCATGGCACCAAGGGTTAGCACCATAAACGCGTAGTATCTATCCTTTGCATGCTCGTGAGCCATGTATCTTCTCGAGTAGATCGTAGCCAGCATCCAGACAAAAGAGGATGCTATCGCCACTATCAGACCAAGGTGATCTACCCTAAACGCGATCTCGACCGGGGTTACCTCCTTGGATATGAGTACGTATTCGATTATTTTGCCACCCAATAGGGGGGGAATCATCGCCATGACAGCCAAGAAGGTTATCACGCTTACTCCTATCGCAAGATAGTCCCTAAAGTCCTCAGAAATTGCTCCCCTCACAAAAAACATCGGTCCTGTGCTTAACAGGGGCAAAAGTACTGCTATTACGGGTAAGACGGATACGACTATTTCTTCCATATGCACCATCTTTTTAAGGCTCTTGCTCTTGATATATTATATTTTGTTTTCTACTGCCATACTTAATTTATGTGGATTTAATTCCGATTTTTTACACTCCTAACAGCGCTTGGGCCGCAGGCCTCAATATCGTGAGCGGCAACTCTGCACCAAAGCCCAAGATCAGGCAGCATGCAGCCAACATCATTATTGGATACACCATCGTGAGCGGGGCTTCGTCTATTTCGGCCTCCTCTTCTGGAATGCCAAAGTAGGTAATGTTTATAATCCTTATAAAGTATATGGCGTTCAGCAAACTGCTCAGCAATATGACCACTGCCAGCTCCCCTCTTCCTGCGGTCATAGCTGCTAACGCAAGGTAAAACTTGCTTATGAATCCGTTCGTCGGAGGAATGCCCACCATCGAGAATGCAGCCAAAGTGAACGCTCCCATGGTAGCCGGCATCTTTCTCCCCAGACCGCCGAAGTCCCTGATATTCCTTATTCCTGTCTTGTAGATGATTGCACCCACGCAAAGGAACAAACATCCTTTGGTGACGGCGTGATTGAGTATGTGCAGCATTCCTCCTGTCAGGCCAAGTTCTGTGCCTATTCCAATGCCAAGTATCACGTATGCTACATGACACACGGACGAATATGCCAGCATCCTCTTAATATCCGTTTGAGATATCGCAAACAATGAGGCCACAATTATCGCAATTGCCGCCATCCATGAAAGAGCGGCCGTCATGGGTATCGTTTCCATGACAAATGACGGCTGGAATATGTTGAATAGGAGCCTGATGATCGCTACAGCTCCCACCTTTATGACCAAGGTTGATAGGACTGGCACAGAACATGGTGCGTGGGTGTACGCATCCGGCAACCATACATGCAACGGGAACAACGCGGTTTTTATGCTAAAGCCCACGATGAGGAGTGCCAACGCAGCGAGAACGGTCCAGGAACCGTAGAGGGGCGGCAGTCTTACGAACATATCTGCCATGTTCAGGGTGCCTGCAGATATATACAGATGACCGATACCAAGCAGCACAAAACTGGATGCGATAGCGCCTATCAGCAGGTATTTATAGCCTGCGAGGAGCGCCTTGCCTTCTCCGCTAATGGACACGAGGGCATAAGACGATATGGACAAGATTTCAAAGCAAACGAATAGATTGAATAAATCTCCCGTAACAGAGGCACCCATCATGGAGCCGGTTAGCAACAAAAACAAGGTATAATACTGGGGCCTTCTTGGTTCTGGTACTTCTTTAGTGATGTACTCCTTGGAGTACAGTGCAACTAGCAGGGTGATAAACGATATGACGACGCACATATATGCGCCCAGATAATCCGCTACAAGCTCGATGCCCCAGGGGGGCTTGAATCCCGCCATATGATAATGGATGGGTCCGTTTGTCAGCACCAATCTCGCGAGTGCAATTGACCCTAGAAAAGAAAGAAGCAATGCGACTACTGCAAAGGAATTGCACAACCTCTTCCACTTGTATCCCACTAACGGCATGAGGTACGCAGCCGTTAACGGTATTAAAATCACGATGATGGGGAGATGGAACATTATACTCATCACATCAGCTCCAGAATTCTTTCCGAATTAAGCGTTCCATATTTTTCGTATATCTTGATCGCCAAGGCAAGCGCAAGCGCTGTCGTAGACAGGGCGACGACTATTGCCGTGAGTATCAGCACAGATGGTAATGGATTTATATACACGACATCGGTTGCATGCTCACCATGTGCTATAATAGGTGCTACGCCTCCTTCTACGTCGCCCATGGAGATGTAAAATAGAAATGTGGCCGTCTCGACGAGGTTCAGTCCCATTAATTTCTTGATCAAATTCTTCTTCACGATCATGGTGTAGAGCCCTATCATGACGAGGACGACAGACGTCCAGTAGTTATAATGCCTGAGCAGAAACTCGAGTGGGATTTCCTCAAGCATGTTTACCACCTGCCATGGAAAAGAATATCGTTGTCACCATAGCCATGACCGTAACGCCAATGCCCACCTCAACAGCTGATATCAAGATCGCACCCACTGCCTGCAAAGAGGGCAAAAGCGGCACTGTCGTATATTGCAGATAGTAGCCGCCGCAGGCTATGCATATGATACCTATCACCACAAAGGTCAGAGGGCCAAAGCTTTCCATGGGCAATCTCACCTTTTGCTTGACCCTGTCCTTTGCCTCCTGCAAGCCAAGTGCTATGGCAATTAATATGAAACTGGCTGCCATGATCACGCCCGCTTGGAAACCTCCGCCTGGTGTGGCATGGCCGTGCATGAGGACGTAGAGGGCAAACAACTGTATGAACGGCGTCAGTAGCCTCGCAATCGTTCGCACGATCACATCCTCGAACAACTCAGGCAATTCACTCCCTCCCAAGAAGTGCTATGACCGCTATGCCAGCAGTAAATATGACCGTGACCTCCCCAAATGTGTCATATCCCCTGTAATACACGACGATCGCAGTCACTATATTGCCAACACCGGTTTCTTCTACACCCTTTTCAAGATATCTTGGTACGACATGTGTGTATGCTGGTGCATCTGAACTGCCAAACGCTGGCATGCCCGCCACCGCTATGGCGAGCGTTGCGCCGATGATCAGCACCACCATAAGAGGAGCTAATCTCAATCCTCCTCCCTCCTAGCTGTTTTTGATATGGCTATTATAAACAGAACAGTCGTAGCTCCTGCCCCTATGGCAGCTTCCGCCAGCCCTACATCAGGAGCGTTGAGCTGCGTGTACAACATCGCCATGATAAAACTATAGACAGAAAATGTAATCGCTGCAGCGAGCAGATCTTTATTAACGACCACTGCAATGGCAGTGACCACCAAAAGCATCAGAAGCGCGAGATTAAGTAACCAGATCATTTAGACCGCCTCTTTACTTTCTCTTTGTACATATCCAAGCTCGTGATCTCGCACGGCTTTACGCCATACATGTATGCTCCTTTAGCAAGAGCGTGAGCAGCAGTTGGATTCGCTATCAAGACGAATATGGCAATGAGCAAAACCTTCACGCTCGTAAACGTCGCTCCTTCATAAAATATTACGCCAAGCAGCATCAGCGCCTGTCCAAGAGTGTCGCATTTCGTGGTAGCGTGCAATCTCGTGTACACATCTGGCAACCTGTTCAAACCTATCGAGCCCACGATGAAGAAGAAAGACCCTGTGAGGAGGAAAATAGTTGACAGAACGTTCATGCGAATATCCTCCCTGTGGCGAGATAGCGAGCAGCGACGAGCGTGACCAAGAAGTTCAAGAGCGCATACGTCATGGCGATATCGACAAACATCGGCTGATTACCTATAAAGGCGATGAGAACGTGTATGACTATCGTACAGGTAGCTATCACATTGACGGCAACTATCCTATCTGGTACGGTTGGTCCTCTAATAGTTCTATAGAGACATAGTACTGATGCAAAAACCAGTAACAGTGCTGTGAGCAAAAATGGTTCGATCATTCTTTGCCTCCAAAGACACGTGCTACAAGCGATTGCATTTTTCCTTTAAGGAGCGCGTCTCCGTGCCTTTTCGCCAGACAGTGAACATAGTATTTCTTTTTCTCGTCTATGTCCAGCGTCAGAGTGCCGGGTGTCAGCGTGATTGAGTTGGCCAGTGTAGTGAGTGCCACATCGTTTGGCAGTTTTGAATCGAACTTTATGATCTCCGGGGATATTGGCAATTTGGGATTGAGTATGATCATCACCACATCGATGTTGGCTTTGAGGATCTGTATGGTAAGCCAAAAGAAATACAAAAAAAATCCAGCAGCCGTTTTCAGAACGATCAAAACGTGTTTGGTGCCCTTGGGCTTTATCAACAGGTCATAAGAGATATATGCAACAAGGAGAGAGCATATCGCGCCCAAGGACAAATGCACTATATCAAAAAACGTCGACAAGACCGCCCAGAGCACGAATAAGATGGCGAAGGTCAGCGAAAAACTGGCTATGTTCTCCTTCCAATTCAGCGAACGCATCTAACCCCGTTCCTTTTTGATCACAAATGATAGTTATATCACTTTATACAAACACATAAAAATCTTTTGAATTATGGGCTTTGCGATTAAGCTCTGCATATCTTAGTGACGTCTTAATTTGAGTGCTAACGTTCTGATTTGTGGCATCTCCGTGCCCTGGGTAAAGAGTATCGACATCCAGCGTCGTCAGCAATTTAATTGAATTAACCAACGCATGCGCATCTCCTCCCAAGTCGGTACGTCCGATGCCGCCTGCTGCAAAGATGGCATCACCTGAGAAGAGAAGTTTAGAAGAAGACATCCTTCGGATATCTTCGCTGTAAAGACAGATGCTTCCTGGCGTATGTCCCGGCGTGTGAATTACTCTGAGCGAGATGTCACCCAGATCCAGCGATTCCCCGCCTTTCAACAGCATATCAGGTTCTATACTCGGTGCACGCACTCCAAACACGCCAGAGGCGGTTGCCCAATTATCACCGAGCAACTTCGCGTCTTCTTCGTGAATTGCGACGTTGGCGCCTGTCTGCTCTGCCAGTTGGGCGGTGCCAAAGGTATGGTCATAATGGCAGTGCGTTAGAACGATGTACTCCAAGTCAGTCGGATTCAGAAATCTCCTTAGGAGGTCAAACATATTTGCTGCGCCAACGTCCACCAAGATTGGACATTCCGCATCGATGAGATAGGCATTCGCACCATATGAGCCAGTAATTTTATGCACCTTGACCATATGATACCATTCACGATTAATATCACATAAATATGGTGTAACGATGACGTTAATCGAAATCGCTCGCAAAGGGCAGATTACGCCAGAAATGAAGACAGTTGCGCAATCCGAAGGCGTCGATGTCCAGAAGGTTAGAACATTGCTCGCAGATGGACGGTTAGTCATCCTGAAGAGCGCTACCAGAGATGTTGTGCCCGTTGGCATTGGCGAATTGATGCGCACCAAAATCAACACTAACGTGGGTACGTCCATCGATTTCGTCGATATGGAAGAGGAGATAAAAAAGGCGCTGGTAGCGGTAAAACATGGCGCAGACACCGTCATGGACCTTTCAACTGGTGGCAATCTGGATATCATCCGAAGAAGGATTCTTAGCGAGGTGAGTGTGCCAGTTGGTTCAGTTCCCATTTATCAAGCTGCACAGAACCCGGATATGAGCGTCGATGATATGTTTAATGCCGTTCGGAAGCACGCATCAGACGGCATCGACTTTATGACCATTCATGCTGGTGTCACGCTAAGCGCTGTGGAACACCTCAAGAAAAGACAGCGCATCCTGGATGTTGTGTCTAGGGGTGGTGCATTCATGGTCGCCTGGATGATGCAGCATGAGCAAGAGAATCCATTCTATGCAGAATATGATTATCTATTGGAGATTGCAAGAGAATACGATGTTACGATTAGTCTCGGCGATGGGATGAGGCCAGGATGCATCTCAGATGCCGGTGATGCACCTGAGCTTATGGAGGTTGTCACGCTTGGCGAACTGGTGCGCAAAGCCAGGAGCGAGGGTGTGCAGACGATTGCAGAAGGACCCGGACATGTGCCGTTGAATGATGTTAGGGCAAGCGTAATGGCGATGAAACGTCTGACAGACTATGCACCGCTTTACTTATTGGGGCCGCTTGTGACCGACATAGGACCGGGTTATGACCATATGATAGGTGCTATAGGGGGCGCGGTGGCAGGCATGTATGGGGTGGATTTTCTGTGCATGGTCTCTCCTGCGGAGCATGTCGCTCTGCCGACTGTCGAGGACATCAAGGAGGGCACCATAGTGACCAAGATCGCAGCGCACATCGCGGATTTGACTAGGGATGGGCAGAAAGATAGAGCGAGAACATGGGATGATAAGATGGCGCACGCGCGCAAAAATCTCGACTGGAAAGCGCAGTTCAATCTCGCCATCGATCCCGAGAAGGCAAGAAAGATTCAGCATGACCGAAAATCGTCCAGCGACGCGTGTTCCATGTGTGGAGAGCTCTGTGCAATAAAAATCATGCGCGATGCCCTGAGGGATAAATTATGAACGATGTTTTGGTGTTAGTAGGGCACGGAAGCAGTGATGGAGAGAATGAAAAGGTGATTCAGCGCCACGCTGCGCGTATACGACAACTGGGCACATTCAACCAGGTATGCGCATGTTTCCTTTACGGCGTGCCTGGCATAAAGGAAACGCTTCAAAACATCAGATGCGACCGTGTGTTTATCATCCCAATGTTCATCGCACATGGGCGACATACTAAAGAGGATATCCCAAAAGCGCTTGGCGTCACAGAGAATGATACAATCAATGACAAGGAAATAATATACTGTGAGCCAATCGGTTACAACGACAAAATCACAGATATAATATTAGAACAGGTTGCAGAGAAAAAGGACTAAACTTTTCCCAAAATTCGCAGGGCCAAGTAGGCTGCGTTTTTTCCATTATCGATGCCGACGGTCGCCACGGGAATGCCGGAAGGCATCTGCATCATCGAAAGTACTGCATCCAAGCCATCTAACTTGACGTTAATGGGCACGCCTATCACCGGCTTTTTGGTTCTGGAGGCAATAGCACCCGGGAGCGCCGCAGAAAGTCCGGCAATGGCAATGAAAACGTCCGCATCAGACTTCTTGATGTACTCCTCCAGTATTACAGGATTTCTGTGTGCAGAGATAACCTGCACTTCATACGTAACGCGGTGTTCCTCCAGCACGCGTACGGCATCCTCGGCAACCTTTCTATCAGACTCAGAGCCCATGATAATGGCTACTTTTCCACTGCGCACGTCACTCATTATATCACTACCTACTACCACTTAGATAAGCCCTTCGATGACGTGCAAGCACTCATCGGGATGGGCAATTTTCATGTTCATCTTAAGCTCATCGGTGATAAAACGCTTCACCCAGGAGTTATTAATGGTCTTCTGGTTAAACGGATAGATAAAGACGATGTTTGAAAATCTCTCTCTTTTGGCCTTTATTGCATTGTACAAAAGCCGGTGAGTAATCCACTTGTACGAGCTTTCGAACTCGATGGCTACTAGGTTGGTTGTGCTATCTTTAATTGCGATATCTATCTGCGTGTTATCTTTTGTCTTATACTCAATGACAGCAACCAAGTCATGCGAATTTGCCAAATCTATGATCTCTGCTATGATCTGCCTTATCTTCATAACTACCGCTCTTTCACCTCTTTCTTCACTTCTGCTCTAATCTCTTTTTTCAGTTTCTCCCAATTTGCTACGGCCGCCTTGATGTAACTCTCTGGAGCGCCCGCCTTTCTCAACACCTCTGGATATCGCCCCTCATGTATTACGTACTTG
>JAUWXC010000086.1 GCA_030616565.1 Methanocellales archaeon
ATGAATAACGCAAATCCGACGCTCTCGACATATGGCATCTTGCCTGGTTCAAATTCTTTCTCGAATTTATCCACCCTCTCACTGATGGTTGGGAGTGGCTTCCCTCTCTTAGTTATCAAATCCGATATATGATCCAGAAGGGCGTGCGGGTATTTTACGACTCCGACGAAGAGTGTACCGACTCTCATAAAGAGGGCAGATATCATTAACGCAATCACGGGGATGGGGTCTGCGCCAAATCTGGTGAGTCTGTCATATAAGTCTGGTATATACACTCCTTCAACCCTCGCAGCGGGTCTTCTAGCCAATGCAACGGCTTTTTCTGCGCCTTTCTCGTAGCCTTTATCCACGCCTCTATCGAATCTGGTAGTAGGCCCTTTGGCAAAGTCAATGAATCCTTTGGCACCCTTTACATATGCCCTGTCCATATCCCTATCAAATTTCGTAGCAGGTCTTGCAAGTCTGAGGAACTCTTTAGCACCCTTTACATATGCCTCGTCCACATCCTTGTCAAATTTAGTAGCAGGTCCCGCAAGTCTGAGGAACTCTTTAGCACCCCTTACATATGCCTTATCTATCTTCTTGTCAAATTTTGTGGAGGGGCCTACAATTCCGAGGAATCCGTTGGCTGCTTTCAGATATCCCTTATCTATCTCCCTGTCAAGCTTGGTGGAAGGTCCCACAACTCCGAGGAAGCCATTAGCTGCTCTCAGGTACGCTTTATCTATGTCCGCATCAAATGCTGTGAACGGTTTCTTGCAGAGCCATACAAAGTCGTGGGCAAGTTTCTCATACCAATAATCAACACCAAACCACCGTGGGATAACCGCATCTAACAGCCCGGCAGATGCCGCCACCATAAATACTCCAATGCCGATCGCCACAGATATTCCAAGACCGGTCAAGTCCTTCAAGGTCCACACGCTGATTCCGACTATATGGTGTTCTATGAAGTGCATATCCAACGCATGATAGCCGAGTGAGGGGACGACGATGTTGTTCAATAATAGACCTGGAGAGAAACCGATCGCTACTATACACATCGCCAAGATTCCCATCGGTATTAGCATCAGCAGTGGGGCATCCTTCACGTTTTTTAGCTTGTCAGGTCTCTTGCCAAAGAATGTAAAGCCCATGAATTTGAGGTAATAGGCAATGGTTCCACCTCCAGTTATCGTGAACAAAATCTCCGCCAAGCGCAATGTCCAATCACCATGATGCCCGAAACTTTCAACTATTGCATGATGTAACAGCGTCTTGCTCACATAACCATTGAATCCAGGTATGCCGGTAATTCCCAACGTCGCAATGAGACATATGATGGTAACCAGTGGCATATTCCTCCACAAGCCACCGAGTTTCTTCATGCTCAACTCGCCGGTTCTGAAATAAATTGCACCCGCGCAAAGGAACAAACACGACTTATACAATGCATGATTTGCCACATGGTACAAGGTACCGGTCATGCCCATTGCACCATCGTATCCAAGGTATGCAGCGCACCCAACACCCATCACAATATACCCTATCTGGCTGATCGTGGAATATGCCAACAATCTCTTGATATTATCCTGCAACAGAGCCAGAATCCAGCCCATGAACATGGTGATGATTGCTATCCATATCACCCAATATCCGATGTTGGCAGGTATGCTCCAAGTCGCAACATGCTCAGCGACGCCATAAACGACTTCAGCAGGCGTGAAAATCATGTTAACCGTTCGTAGCATTCCATATATGCCTGCCTTGACCATTATGCCGGAAAGCAACGCGGATGCAGGTGCAGGAGCAACGGGATGCGCATCCGGTAGCCATACATGTACCGGAAATATGCCTGCCTTCGCACCAAAACCTATGATCATCAATGCGCAAACCAGATACCTTAGGTTACCCATTCCTCCCATTTCTTGGAGAAGTGGGGCTATCTCCAATGTTCCGGTGTAGGTGTACAACAGGAAGATGCCAGCTAGTAGGCATAACCCGCCTGCTATGCCTATGAATAGGTACTTCCTGCCCGCTCGTAGCGCCTCCTCGGTCTCCTCATGTATGACGAGCACGTACGACGACAATGCCAGTAATTCAAAGAAAATGTATAACATGAACAAGTCCCCTGCTAAAAGGACGCCGAGATTTACGGCTAGTGTGAGCAATAGGAAAGAATAATACCTGTTTCTCGCATGCTCATGAGTCATATAACTCAGCGAGTATATCGTAGCCAGCATCCAGACAAGGGACGTTATCGCGGCGAACAAAAAGGCAAGAGGATCTACCACGAATCCCATATCATACAGCAACATGTCTGAGTGAATCGTGTACGCAATCTTGCCACCTTCCGCTATGACTGGATACATAGAAGCTACTAGACCAAAGGTGAGTATCGTTATCGCTGCCGCTAAAACATCTCTCGCCCTCTCTGATCTCCTTCCGATGAGGTATGCCAGGATGGCTCCAATCAATGGGACTACTATCACCCACACTGGAACTGCTGATATGTGTAGATGTGCTATCTCGCTCATGGCATCACCCCCATTAATTGCTCAATTATGATTACTGCCAATCGAAGAGGCGTGTACGGCGCTCTCGGTACCATCCCTAAGAATACGGATGCCAGCGCACATATCACTATCGGCAGCAACAGCCACCAAGCAGGGTCGTTATCCTCCTTGGCTCCTTTCTCTGGCTCCATGAAGAACGCATTATAGATGGGGGGGAAGAAGTAGGCTATGTTCAGCAATGCGCTCGTCAACAATACGCCTATAAATATCGGATGTCCCGCCTCTAAAGCACCTAAACATAGGTACCATTTGGTTATGAAGCCGGCGATTGGTGGAACGCCAGCCATGCCCATGGCACATATCGCGAAGCATATCATCGTGAGGGGCATGGTCTTTCCAATGCCGTGCATCTCGCTGATGTTCTTTTTACCGGTCTGGACGAAGATTGCACCAGCACAGAAGAACAGCGTTATCTTCATGAACGCCTGGTTCGCGATGTGTATTATTCCTCCTGCAGTGGCACTTGGCGTCAGCAGTGCAGCACCCAAGATGATATAGGATAACTGGCTCACGGTAGAGTACGCTAACCTCAATTTGAGATTATCCTGCGCCAGCGCAAACAGCGACGCCACGATGATTGTGATTGATGCCGCAACTGCGAGGGGTAGACCGAGGCCAAGCTCCCTCATGAGGTCCACGCCGTAGATGAAATATATAATCCGTACGACTCCGAAAACGCCTGCCTTTACGACCGCTACAGCATGCAGCAAAGCGCTGACGGGGGTGGGCGCCACCATGGCGCTTGGCAGCCAGCCATGGAAAGGCATGATAGCAGCCTTCGTACCGAAACCGATCATGAAGAGCACGAACAGCGCCTTCAACATCTCAGGCGTGCCATGACCAGCCAGTATACCATTATCTGAAAAGGTGAGAGTTCCCGTTAACGAATACGTTATAACCATCCCAAGCAGGATGAATAGCCCCGCGCTCAAAAGATATATCAGATACTTCCTGCCAGCAGCCATCGCCTCTGGTGTCTCTTCATGGATGATTAAGGGGTACGTCGCTATAGTCAGCATTTCATAGAATACGAACAAGGTGAACAGGTTATCTGCAAAGGCTATGCCGACGGTGGATGCTATACACACGGCAAATGCGAAGAAATACCTGGTTTGCGAGCGCTCATGAAGCGCCCTCATATAGCCTATTGAATACACCGACGTCACGATCCACAGGAAGGATGACAAAAATGCGAAGAACATACTGAAGGCATCAACCCTTAAATCGAATCCCACGCCGGGTATGATCTCAAATGTGGAGAATATATACTCGCCGCCATGGTAAACGAGGGGAAACATCGATATGACTATGATATATTTTGATACGGCTGCAGAAAGGGTCCAGAATTCTCTAAGATTTCTGTGCCTTTTGCCCGTGAATCCGATTAACCCTGCGCAAGTCAGCGAAATGACTATCGCAAGGGCTGGTCTTATCGAGTATACTGGTTCCATTGTTTTTCTCCTCTACCCAAGCAGTGTGTGAACCGCCAACTCTATGATTGACAGCGGTAGATTCGCGAATATCCCGAATATCAGACAACCGAGCGCAAGAGCTACGATCGGTATTAACATGCTCAGTTCAGGCTCGACTTTTTTCACGGACTTCTTCGACTTAGGACCAAAGAACGTCTTGATGATGATTGGCATATAATAAATAGCATTCATCAGACTACTCAGCAATAGCACTGCTACGAATAACACGAGGACGACATTGCCTGCTTCGAGTGCACCGAGACAAAGTATCCACTTGCTGACGAAACCATTTAGC
>JAUWXC010000128.1 GCA_030616565.1 Methanocellales archaeon
CTGACAAATCTTGTGTGCGAACAACTCATTATTCCTGAGACGTGTTTGCTGATCGATGAAATGTTAAAGTCAATGAAGAATGTCCTAATGGGCTTAGTAGTGAAGCCGGAAAGGATGATGCAAAATCTGGCAGCAAGCGAGATGGTCATGTCGGAAGCGATGATGGTTGAATTGACCAAGAAGGGTGTTGGCAGGCAGGAGGCTCACGAACTTATCAGACGTTGTGCGATGGAGGCACACCAGGATAAAAAGCCATTTAAGGAAGTGCTTCTGAGGAATAGAACTGTGAGGAGGCATTTAAATGAAGAAGAAATCGACGAGCTGCTGAACCCAGAACGATACCTTGGAATGGCAATCAAGCAAGTCGAAAAAATATTGAAACCAGCGGGGAAGGCAAGAGCCGGTCGCTTAAAGTAATATCTTTATAACCCTCTCCCCCTATTTGTCGATTTGGAGTGGTAAGTTGAAGGTCGCGTTAGCATATTCAGGTGGACTTGATACATCTGTGGCAGTCAGGTTGCTTCAAGGAAGAGGAGGGGATGTCATCACGGTGTTATTGGACATGGGCCAGCCTCATGAGGAAATTCTTGATGCAGAGGAGCGTGCTGGAAAGTTGGGTGTGTACAAACATTACACAGTTGATGCAAAGGCCGAATTCATACGTGACTATGTTTTCCCTGCCATCAAAGCTAATCTTCAGCACGAAGGGTGCTTTTTAACCCCTGCACTTACAAGGCCGCTAATAGCCTTAAAAACCATTGAAATAGCCGAGAAAGAGAGTGCGAGCGTTGTTGCGCATGGCGCGACCAAGATGGGGAATGATCAATTTGTTTATGAACGCGTATTTAAGACGAGAGCTCCTCAACTTGAAGTCCTAGCACCAATTCGCGATACGGGGATGACCAGAAAGGAGGAGGTAGAGTATGCAAAGAAGTACGGAGTGCTGCTTCCTGGTGGATATAAGCGACCGTTATATTCGGTAGATGTCAATGTGTACGGAAGAGCTGTAAGTGGAGGCGCCCTTAAAAATTTTAATGTGAAACCTGACGAAGATATTTACGCATTGACGACATCTCCTGATAAAGCGCCAGATGTTGAGACCATCAAAATTGAATTTAAAGGGGGGTGCCCCACGAAACTTGATGGAAAAAAGATGGATGACGTTGAGCTTATAAAAGAGATTGGCATGGTTGGTGGGCGCCATGGGATCGGTCGTGCGAGTGTCATGCATGGGCGCACAACTCTTAAATCCTTGGCAATCATTGAAGCACCTGCCCCAGCGATCTTGATACCAGCCCATATGGAATTAGAAAGGTTGGTACTCACTAACGATGAACTGAGATTCAAACGTGACATCGAAGGAAAGCTGTCGCAACTCGTCCACGAGGGTTTGTGGTTCGACCCGCTCACAGAAGACCTGTTTGCATTTGTAGATAAAACGCAGGAGAACGTGACTGGAGAAGTCTCGGTTGAGTTGCGCAAAGGTGAATTTCGCGTAACGGCAAAAAATTCACCATACACTTTATGCAAAGAAGTTATATAAAAGCACTAAATGATAATATAAACAGGTGAAAAATATGGCTATCTCAGACATGGAAGTCAGCGGGGTAAAGTTCTCTAACAGGGATGCATTAAGTGGCATTTTTAAAATGTTGGCAACGACTTATGATCGCAAGCTTGCTGCAAAACAGGCAGGCAAACCAATAGTTGGGAGCTGGCTGGCATCACCGCATGAACTTTGCATAGCGGCTGGCGCCTATGCTGAGTTTTACCCTGCAGAGATCGATACATTCCGTGCAATTGTTAAAGGTAAATATGAATTGGAAAAGTATGTCAACGTTTTCGGCATTGGAGATTGCTTCTGTTTAGATGTCTGCACGTCGGTTGGCAATCCAGTTAGCGGTGCTCCACTACACTATGACTTGGTGGTAACTGATTTCACACCAAAACTTAAGGAATGGGACGACCTTTTTTATGAAATCAGCTCGAAACGGGACATTTTTCCTCTTGAGGTGCCAAAGGACCTAACGAGAAGAGAGGTGCGCGAATACATCTACAACAAATTGAATGAACTAAAGCAGAAATTGGAAGAAAAATCCGGCAAAAAGATAAGCGATGAAGCCCTCGTTGAGGCGTGCGAAAAAACGAATAAGGTTAGAGAACATCTTCGACATCTGGACAACCTGCTGAAGGCAGACCCAATTCCTTTACGAAGTTGTGACATCTTTTTCTCTATCATGCCGGCAGGCGGGGCATACTTTGGAAGCGATGTAAATGAATATATAAACATCCTGGAGAGGCTCATAGCTGAGATTGAGGAGCGGGTTGAGAATGGTATAGGAGTTTATCCTGGGGGGGCTCCTAGGTTATTGATCATTGGAAACTATCACAAAGTGCTTTACCCGATCCTTGAAGAGCATGGTGGCGTTTTTGTCGCGGACTGGCCTTGTGCAGATCATGGCGGTAAAATATACAGGGAGGCTATCGAGATCGGCAGCGATCCTATGGCGTCTCTTGCGAACCATTATCTGAAAACGCACGGGCTCTTTGGTCCAAAAGAAGACATGAAAGAGATCATAGAAATGGGCCGCCGCTTGGACATCGATGGAGTCATTTGGAACAAACAAACA
>JAUWXC010000023.1 GCA_030616565.1 Methanocellales archaeon
AGATGGAATATACGCTGAAAACGCCGCTGAGCAAGACGGATATACTGAAACCAAGGGCGGGAGACATCGTATACCTGGATGGCATCATTCTCACTGCCAGGGACAGGGCACACGAGCGACTGTTATCTTCAGAGAGAATTCCATTTGATTTGAGCGGTGCAGCCATCTTTCACTGCGGACCGCTGATGAGGAAGAATAAGAAGTGGACTCCGATTGCCATAGGGCCCACGACCAGTGCCAGGATGAGCGAGATGGCACCGGAGCTATTGAAAAAATACGACATCAGGGTCATCATCGGCAAAGGCGGGATGAAGGGCGTTGTGGATGCGCTATACGAAAAATGCATTTATCTGGCATATCCTGGGGGATGCGCCGCCATCGCAACCGACCAGATCAAATGCGTTAAGGAAGTGCACTGGCTCGATCTCGGAATGCCGGAAGCGGTATGGGTCTTCGAGGTCGAGCAGTTTGGACCGCTCATTGTAGGCATAGATGCACATGGAAACGATTTGTATGCGGAGGTTGCGAAGAAAGCGAACGAGCGGATGAAATCGCTTTAGGTAATGGGAAGCGTGGAATTCCCGTACGGCATCACTATGACCTTAACATCTTTCCCGTGTTTTTCCATGGCACGTGTAAGCGCGTCCTGCGCATCCTTTGCAGGTATGAAAAACGTCTTCTTGGCCAGCTCTTCCGGCATCGCTGAGACAAGGTATATGTCATGCTTCTCGACTATTCGTGCGATCTGTGCAGCCATGTGCCCGCCTAACACGAATCTCTGTTTTATTCGCCTGATCACGTCCCCTGGACTTTTTGCCTCATTGACCCAGCGTTCGAACGTCTCGTTACCCAGCCCTTCAGCGCACTCGGCAACTAAGATGATCGAGCCTTTTTCTGTTATGGCATGCGTGGCATTGTCCAGGGCTTTGTATGCCTGATACATGTTCAAATCCTTGGGAGCGCCGCCAGAAGAAGCAATCGCGATGTCTGCCTTGCCCTTTACGGGCACCTTGTACATCTTGTCCACGTACACAACTCCCGCCCTGTGGGCACCTATCATGTCTCCTGCAAATGCCTTTACGATCTCTTTTTTTGCATTCAGGACGACGTTGAGGATGAAATCCACGCCGAGCATTGCTCCAGCTTCCTCCATGTCCGCCCGCACAGGACTGTCGACTTTGCCGGACGAGGCGCCGGGCAGGAGCATCAACTTGTGATTCATCTCTATCGTCTCCCCTGAGCTGACACCCGGCAGGATGGATTTCGCTCCGCCACTATAGCCTGCGAAATAGTGAAGTTCGATTGTGCCGACGCATACCACGATGTCAGCATTTACCACAGCCCTGAGCACACTGACCTTTGCCCCTCTCCCGGTCGTGCCGATGTAGGTGCAATCATCCACATCATGATTCGTGCATTTAACTCTATTATGCACATCCAGGCCGACCTGCTGCTTCATCTCTCCTTCGGTCAACCCTCTGTGCAATCCGGTTGCAAAAACAATCGTTATGTCCTCGTCCGGGATACCACCATCATTTAACTCTTGCAACAATGGAGGCAGCAGTTTGTGCGAGGGTGTGGGGCGCGTGATATCGCTTACGGCTATCACCACCTTTTGCCCATCACGCACGAGTTCAGAGAGTCTCTTGCTGTTGATGGGATTTGTCAGCGCCTCTCCGATCTCAGCTATCTCGTCTTTCGCTCCAAGAAGTTCATTTGGCTCGACGATTTGTAGCAAATTTTCACGAGGAATGTTGACGCCAACCTCACTTCTTCCGTATCTCAGCGTTAGGCGACTCATCTCTCCCCTGCCAGTTCGATCCTTTGTCCCCTGACGACCAACTCATTAGATCGCTTTGCCACTCCCTTGATAAATAGGGCCTCTCTGTTCAACGTCCTGCACAATCCAATCAACGAGGTGTTTCCACTCTTTACTTCTTCTAGAATCTTCTCAGTTGTTTCTCGAAGACTGTCTTCGTGGGCGAATGCTATCATGATCAAATCGCTCAAATCGTCTAATCCGCATTGAAAATTGGCCTGCACTCTTGAGTAAGAGGCGTGGAACTCTTTGTCAGGCGTCTCGCCAGACTCCGGCATTCTCCATCTGCTTTCAATCAATCCGCATTTTTGGAGCGCTTCCAGACTTTTTCCAGCATCGCTTCCAATTAGCTTTTCAAGTTCCTGCTCTGTCTTCCAGTCAGTTGAGAGCTCGTGGAGCGCTTTTTTATAAGCACCTGTGCTAAAAATCTGCAGCAGTGGAACTAGATCAGCAGGGTCATTGATAATTCGAGTTCGCTTCGGCATCCATATCCTCGAAAGGTATTTCTCTTCAAATCCAATAAAGCTTTTGAAGCACATGAAGAAAAGAGCGGAGATTAGCGTATTTGGCATCGTTCAAGGTGTAGGCTTTAGACCTTTCGTTTATCGAGCCGCGACCAATCTTGAATTGAAGGGTTATGTCAGGAATATGGGTACAAGAGTGGACATTCTCGTCGAGGGCGAGGAAAAGTATATCCAAAAATTAATCGATGCCGTATCTGTTGCAACGCCACTTGCGAGGGTGGATGATGTACGGGTTAAATGGATAGATAATCGCAACGAGTTCGGCAAGTTTCAAATTTTGCCAAGTGCAGCAAAGGGAACGGATGGTTTTATTCCACCAGATGTTGCCACCTGTGATGCCTGCTTAAAGGACATTTACGCGAACACCAGATACCATAACTATTGGGCGACGTCCTGTGTTGACTGCGGTCCAAGGTTTACCGTCCTAGGAACGCTGCCATATGACAGGGACGACACATCAATGGTCGATTTTCCGATGTGCCCTGATTGCGAGAAAGAATACACAACTCCTCTGGACAGACGATATCACGCACAGACCATCGCATGCCAGACATGCGGGCCGTCGCTGACGCTGTACGATTCTGAGCTTAAGGGGTTGGACGACCCCATCAAAACGGCCGCGGAGTTGCTGAAAAACCAAAAAATCGTTGCCATCAAAGGCATTGGCGGTTTTCATTTAGCATCATTACTATCGCAGTCAGACAGATTGCGTACCTTGTTGGGGCGGAGAAGTCAGCCGTTTGCCATCATGGCAACCCTGGACATGACCAGGAAGCTTGCGCATGTATCAGATGAAGAAGAAAAACTGCTGATGTCCCGGCAGCGCCCCATCGCCCTCCTCCGGAAAAGAGAACCATTTCCCTATGAGTCTGTGGCGCCAGGGATTCATACGATTGGCATCATGCTGCCTTATACGGGATTGCATCACTTGCTCTTCGAGCATATGGATGAGCCTCTGATCATGACCAGCGCTAACCGACCGGACGAGCCGATGACGAAGGACAACGAGGACGCATACTCCAGATTGAAGGGAATTGCTGATTACTACCTGGTGCATAACCGCAGAATAGTCAATAGGTGCGACGATTCTGTCGTGAGGGTTGTGATGCGCCCCTCCCTCATCAGGATGTCAAGGGGCTATGCTCCAACTTCCATTCCGGTCGACATCAAATCAGATTTAAACGTCCTCGCCCTAGGACCAGAGCTGATGTCTACTGTAACGATATATCGCAGCGGCCATTGCTATATCTCCCAGCACGTGGGAAACGTCACCAATCCTCGCGCGCTGGCATACCTCGAAGAAACAGCCAGAAAACTCGTCAAACTAACGCAGACCAAGATAGATGTAATCGCACACGACTTGCACCCCCTATTTCTCTCGACCAGTCTGGCACGGGACATGGCAGCTGAATTCAACGTGCCCACCTTCCCGGTACAGCATCATCAGGCGCATATAGCATCGCTGGCGAGTATCGAGGACATCATTGGTATTGCAGCGGATGGCGTTGGCTATGGATCAGATGGCACTGTCTGGGGCGGGGAAATTTTCGCTGGTCTTCAACGAGTAGGGGGTTTATTGCCAGTCGACATGCCCGGCGGCGATCTCGCGACGTACTACCCATCGAGAATGGTAGCAGGCATTCTTCATCCCTTATATAAAGAGAGGGAGTTGAAAAACGTCCTGCGCGAATGCTGGCTTCCGCATGGTGAACGCGAGATACCAGTCATTCTTAGGCAACTGGAAACGGGAACGAACGTCATTCAAACATCCAGCACGGGACGAGTACTAGATGCGGTTGCCGCTTTGCTCGGCATATGTTACGAGAGAACATACGAAGGTGAACCCGCGATGAAATTAGAGAGCGCCGCCATCGATGGCAATCCTCTGGTGATAGAGATGCCCGTAAACATCGTTAAAACTCAAGATGGGAGAAGTGTACTTGACACTAGGCATATTCTCGATGGGGTTGTTACTGCCAAGAGGGAACGCAGGAAAATTAGGGACGTTGCGGCTGCTGTTCAGCGTGCTATTGCTATTGGCTTTGCCCAGATGGCGATGGATGCAGCCCATGATACTGGCGTAGACACCAACGGCATGAGCGGCGGCGTGGCGTATAACTCGGCGATCTGTAAAACGATTAAGGATGAGGTCACATCAGAAGGATATAAGTTCATAACCAACGAGAGAGTGCCGTGCGGAGACGGGGGCATCTCGTTTGGACAGGCGATACTGACGGCGAGGCATTATGATAACGATTGAACCCGTTGATGTGGATGGCTTGCGCGTTATGGGGGTAAAAGTTGAGTTAGCGCATGCACCCATTCTTTTGCTGGTTGGCAAAAAGGGCTTCATAGGCTGCGGCTATTTTTCGGTCGAGACGGCAAACAAGCTGGGCGATGTAGTAGCGATCGTTTCTGGCGTGAGAACGTTCGAGGATATGCTAAATGCAAGCATCATCTCCGCGTCTGAAAAAGCCCAAGAAATGGGCATCATCGCTGGTATGAAGGGTAAAGACGCAGTCAAACTCCTTGCGTGATCACTTGAACCTATCCTTCAACTTCTCCAGGACGGCTGGAAGCGTCGTGTATTCCAGGTCCTTTTCGTCCAATAAGTGGGGCTGGAACGGTCCATGGCGGCGCATATATTCTGCTATCTCATTCGCCTTTGCCCTGACACTATCAAATGACGGGTCGGCGAACATGTCAACGGCGCCCTGCAGCACGCCATCATTTAACTGGAATCCAAGCGCTGTTACCCTCGGAGGACCGTCAAACCTCGTGGGATTCGCATCTTTTATCGATACTGGCATCATGGGTCCATTGTGACTGCCCCTCATCCATCCCGCAACCAGATAAGGATAGGCGAATGCCTCCATCGCCTCTCCAACAGCGGGAAAACCGCTCTGGCACCTGACGATTGCCACTGGATCATCCTTGCCCACGTACTTGCCGGCGATTAGGTTCAATTTGTTCGTCGAGATAACACCCGCGGGCTCGCCGGTTTTCTTCGCAACCGATTCGACGCAGAACTTGCTTTTGACGCCTATGATCGCAAGCAAATCGTACAATACCTCTGGCGCCTTTAGTTCGGCCATTTCATCAGTGTACACGTTCAACACCCTGAATATGAATCCATCGTGCAGCTTGGGATCTAGCACCAGGCCAGCCGTACTCGATGGATCCGCGAACATTTTGTAGAATGGCAGGTTAAACGACGCTGGTTCAGTCTTGTCCATCATGAAGACGACGATGGGCTCGCTTTTGCGCTCTTCGATCTCGAACTCGGCGCACCCGGGACCAAGGCCTCTTACGTTACCGGAAAACGACTCTGACAGCAAATCCTGTCCGGCACCGTAAAACTTCTTCTTCTTGGCGACTGCTGTGGCTTTTTCAAAGGCATCCCAGGCAAGTTTGTGCACGGGCTCGGCATTTACTCCCTTGGTATGGGTCATGATTAAATCGATATCATCCCCGCACCGCGCTACGTGGAAGTCAATTAAAATCTTCTCCTTTTTGCCCTTTTCTAGGACAGCGCTGCACACGTCCAGTAATTCCGGGGGCGCTCTTACATGTCCTGGCATGCTGCCGACATCCGCCTTGATCACACTTACTGTAGTTTTCATGCTCTTTATCCTCCATGCTTCATTGCACTATCTAATCATTCTACCATAAAATACATTTGGATTTGACTCATCTCATCATCGCTCCCACGATGAATGCCAAAAGCGCCACCACCATGCCCCCCTTGAGGAACGATGATGACTTGGCTGGATATTTCTCGATTATCGTGATTCCCAGTAACAAAATGACGTCCGCCAGCGTTACAATTGTTAGGTACGACATCCCAAAATTGCTGAGTACAATCGGCAGCGGACTTAGTATGACGGCCATTATGACGAATGCGGATGCAATCGTGGTGGACTTTTTCACTCCCGCCGAAATCGGCAGCGTTACAAGGCCTTCTTTTTTGTCGCCTTTTACATCCTCGATGTCCTTGACGATTTCTCTGCCCAGAGTTGCGAGCATTGCTAATAAGAATAACACGAAGGTAACTGCGATCTCGTTCACGGCTGCGCCACCAAACAGGAACGTCGAGCCCGTTAGATATCCAACGCTCATATTGCCCCAGAATGCCGTCCTTTTGAGTTTATACGCATAACCAATGAGCAGCAGCGAGTTCACCGCTGCGATGAGGAGGCATATCGGGTTTATGAAGCATGATAGCACAACGCCAATGCCAAATAGGCCGATGGCGAAGGCGAAAGCACTTCTCGGACTGATCTTGCCACTTGGTATGGGTCTGTGCGGTTTGTTGACCGCATCTATTTTGGCATCGTAAAAATCGTTGATCGCATTGCCGCCCGCCGTCACGACAAAACATACCACAAATGCGAGCGCCACTTGAGCGCCATACAAAGTTATCTCGCTTCCAGCGCCCACCAGACATCCTATGGCAACCGCTATGCCAGCCATGAAGCAGTTCAGCGGTCTTATCAACCGAAAATACTCAGTCACCTCTTCCAACCCCTAGCATTCTGTCCAGCGCTTGCTTCGCCCTCACACGCACGCCTTCCGGTATGATGATTTTGTGCTCCATGTTTTCCAGTGCACTCACTATTTTGTCCAATGTGTTCACCTTCATGCCAGGGCAGATAGCATGATCAGACGCAGGATAAAATCTTTTGTCAGGATTTTCCTTGCGCAAGCGATACAATATTCCGGTCTCGGTACCGATGATGAACTCTTCTGCCTTTGACTTCTTCGCATATTGGATCATTCCATCCGTACTGAGCGCTTTATCTGCTATTTCTATCACCTCCGGTCCACACTCAGGATGCACGAGTATCTCCGCTTCAGGACGTCTTGCCTTAACCGACAGGACCTCACTCTTCAGGATGAAGTGATGACTCGGGCAGTATCCTTCCCAGGGTATGATTTTCTTATCCGTGTACGCCGCCACGTATAATGCAAGGTTCTTGTCAGGGACGAAGATGATTTCATCCTCTTCCAGCGAATTCACGACTTTTATCGCATTCGATGACGTGCAGCATATGTCACTCTCTGCCTTAACATCTGCAGTGGTGTTGACATAGCACACAACCACAGCACCAGGATGCTTCTCTTTCTCCGCACATAGCGACTCTGCGGTAATCATCGCTGCCATGGGGCATTTTGCGCTCAACTCTGGAAGCAGAACTGTTTTATCCGGGCACAGAATGGCGGCGCTCTCGGCCATGAAATCCACGCCGCAGAACACGATCACATCGGCATCGCTCTCTGCGGCTTTCTGGCTCAAGCCAAGAGAATCACCCTTGTAATCCGCGATATCCTGCACCTCACCTATCTGATAATTGTGCGCGAGTACGATCGCGTGTCTCTCTTCCCTTAATTCATTTATTCGATCCTGTAACATGCGTTCTCCTCGGTTGCGCTCTCCTCAGTTGTACACTAATTAAGATTGTTGAATTAAAGAGTTTCTGGATGATATGAAAAATCCTCATCGAAAAGGGCTTCACGTCCCAATTTGGATCGGTTCAGCGATCTTTTTTAAGGTTGCGATAGCGGATAGCGCAGCCAGGTAACTCGTCTTCGGATTGCTTGGCGATGGAACGTTTTCAACCCTCGTTTCGAACCTGCCGAAGTCCCCTTCTACGAGAATTTCATGAACGTTTCTCTTCAGTGTAGGGTCTGCTATGATGCGCACCTTTGTCCGTTTAGCGCCTATACTGGCAAGGCTCAGCGTAGCTGCCACATTTACATTGGCTGGAAATCCCTTTACTGCATCTTCAGCGCTTCCCTCGAACAGGATGGTGGCTTTTTTCAACGCATCTAAATTTATATTATGTTGCACGATATATGGCGCGCCCTTCAGCGATGCAGGCGACTTTCTGGTGGTGAGGGTGACCGACTTAATCTTCGTTATCGAGGCGGATTTTAATCCATCCAAGCCGACGATGGCGCCAGATGGCAGATATACCCTGCAATCATTTTTACGTGCTAGATCTCTGATCTGGCGCAGCAATCCTTCATCGGCCAGCGCACCAATGCTCATGATCATGACATCCTTGCCTTTCTTGAGCGCTGGTATCGCTACTTCCCTAACCGCAGACTGGGATGCACATTCCACCACCAAATCCACGACATCTATCAACTCAGGAGTGCTCATGGCCTTTGGCTTCACGTTCTCTAATGAGTTGGCCAGCTCCTGCGCTGATCCAAGGTTGCGATCCGACAGCGCTGTTAGAGTGGCGTTGATGATGCCCCTGTCGAATGCCTTACAGATCTCTCCGCCTATGGCACCACAACCCACTATCCCTACTTTAATCATCAAGGAAACTAATATATCATAAGTATGAAATTGTTACGGTGAAATTGTGATGCCAGGCTTGGAGCGATTTCTTAAAGAGGACATTGGCTCCGGAGACGTTTCTGGAGCAGTAGTTCCGGATGTTCACGTTAAAGCGCATATCAAAGCCTGCGAAGATGGCGTCCTAGCCGGACTTGAGGAGGCAAAGCAGGTATTCGAGCATTTTGGGCTTGACACGCGGATGGCGTTTAGCGATGGTGGCGAGATCAAGAGGGGCGACGTCGTTCTAGAGATAAATGGAGGTGCTAGGTCCATTCTCGCGGCAGAGAGGGTGGCGTTGAATATCCTGGGCAGGATGAGCGGCATTGCCACTCTAACCAGAAAGTGCATCCAGAGAAGTAAGGGCATCACAATCGCCGGTACAAGAAAGACCACGCCTGGGTTCAGAAAATTTGAGAAAAAGGCCATTACGCTCGGTGGAGGATGTCCGCACAGGTATAACTTGGCGGAAGCGGTATTGCTCAAGGACAATCACATTGCAGTAGCAGGATTGGAAAATGCAATCAAAAGCGCGAAGAAGACGTACCCCGCGAAAGAAATCGAGATAGAGGTCGACAGCGTCAAGGATGCGGTTAAGGCAGCACAACTTGGCGCTGATATGATAATGTTCGATAACATGAGCCCAAATGAGATCAAGGATGCGATTGGATTATTAAAAGAAAAAGGTCTGCGCGAACGTGTACTCCTTGAGGCATCTGGTGGTATCACGCTTGATAATATGGATGCCTATGTCGCTACGGGCGTGGATATGATTTCGATGGGCATGCTCACGCACTCCGCAAGATGGCTGAATTTCAGTCTAGTCATTAAAAAACGCTGATGTATCTATCGACTTCCCACTGATG
>JAUWXC010000120.1 GCA_030616565.1 Methanocellales archaeon
AGCGCCATGTAAGGCATCGTCTCCACTATCATAGAGATTATAGCGAGACCTATCGCAATCGCCATTAGTAGAATCCATATCATGAGCACGCTCAGTTTATTGCTCAAGAAAAAGCCTACGCCCTTCTTGATTCCTTGGATTGTACCGATGTTGTCAATGACAATTACATATTTCACCGCGACGAATACGACGCTCACGATGAGAGTGTACAACACAAAAGCAAAAATGCATCCGGCTAACAACGAGTCTGACAACGGGTCCGATAGCAACACCTCTATGGGTGCGTATAAAATCCCGGGGATCACAAACACGATTCCTATAAGTGTAATCAGACCAACGATGATGTCGGCAAAGAACACGGATATAACACTCTTTTTCCCGTGCTCGATCATGTCCGATAGCGTGGCGCCTTTGCCCTCATTTGCTTTCTTCGCCATTCCGATGGCCCCAGCCGAGAAGAAGGCACCGATTAAACCTGCCAAAATGATGAAGATGATGGATGCCAGCGCGATTATCCCAATCATTGGCCCTATTTGACCGAGTAACAGTTCAGGTGTCAACTCCTCTGGAGATAGTGCCATCAACGGCCCCAATACCGCGACTGCTGTCGCCATCACCATCGCGATGGTCAATATCACTATTACTATTATGTTCAAGATGATGGGCACACAGATGTTCAGGTTCTTCTTCCACGTATTAAATCCGTTTTTCAATATGGACTCGATATTTTCTGGCATTATCTCAACCTCTTTACGATCCCCTCGACGCGCTCTACTGCATTGCCGAGGTAATTCTCGGGTTTCATCAGGCGCTCTATCTTATCAGGCGCGAGATACTTGGTTATCTTCGGCTCTTTGCGCAGAACGTCTTTCATGTGCTCTCCTGTTTCCCTTGCCTTCATGGCACACCCCCTCACGATCGCGTGCGCATCCTGGCGACCTAGTCCCTTCTTTGCAAGTTCGATCATCACTGCCTCGGCCATGTTCAGACCTTTAAGCATCATGAGATTTCTCTTGATGTTTTCATGATTCAATTTCAGATTTTCGAGAATGTTTGCCGTTAGTTTGAGGACATGATCGGTGAGAATCGTCGATTCTGGGATGATGATGCGCTCGCAGGACGAATTTGTAAGGTCGCGTTCATCCCATAGGGTGTTATTCAGGAGAGCGGGTTCAACATGCGCTCTTATCACCCTCGCGAGACCGCATACCTGCTCCGATTTAACGGGGTTGCGCTTGTGTGGCATCGTGGACGAGCCCACCTGCTCCTTGCCAAACTCCTCCTCAACTTCTGCAATCTCGCTGCGCTGCAGGATTCTCACTTCAGTGCATATCTTGTCAAGCGTGGTGGCGACATTTGCCAGGAACATGATGTACTCCGCATATCTATCCCTCTGTATGACCTGATTTGACGCATCAACAGCTTCCAATCCAAGATATTTCATCGTTCTTTTCTCAACCTCTCCTGCAAGAGCGCCAAAAGAGGCTCCCGTACCTACAGCACCGCTCATCTGACCCACGAGAATGCGGGGCTTTAACTCCTCCAGGCGCCGAAGATGCCTTTCAACCTCACATGTCCAGATCGCAAATCTGAGCCCATAGGTAGTTGGAATGCCAATCTGTCCATGCGTCCTGCCTGCGCAGACGGTACGTTTGTGCTTTTTAGCTCGGTCAAGTAGCACGTTTTTTAATTTTTTCAGCCTTTCCTCCAAGAGCGCTGTGGCATCCCTCAACTGAAGCGCAAGTCCCGTATCCGTTATATCGTTAGAAGTAGCGCCAAAGTGAACCCATTTACCAGCGTCGCCGCACAACTCAGCCAGTGCCAAAACCATGGCCATTACATCGTGCCCGATCTTGCTCTCTATCCCCTTGACCCGTTCGATCTTGACTTTGTTTACGCTAGCGCTGATCGTTCCCGCAGATTTCTTGGGAATCAATCCAACGTCTGCCTCCGCCTTTGCCAACGCAGCCTCGACCTCTAAAAATTTGCGAAGCCTGCCCTCCTCGGTCCAAATCCCTTTCATCTCCGGCGTGCCATATCGGTATTCGATTGGATGAACTGCCATACCATCTCCTGAAACGTTATTTCCTCTGATGATTAAAGTATTTATCTTAACCTCTTCAATGGGGGCAAAACATTAAAACGGTTGCCGACCTCTTTTACGTAGATTAAAATGGATAAGCTTGCGCTGATAAAAAGGAACACCGAAGAGGTTGTTACACTGGATGAGCTAAATGTATTGCTACATACTAAGAAACAAAAAAGGGCATATGTGGGTTATGAGCCCTCTGGAAAAATCCACATGGGTCACGTTCTCACGGTGAACAAACTGGTCGATCTGCAGAATGCTGGATTTAAAATCGTCGTGCTCTTGGCAGACGTGCACGCATACCTGAATGAAAAGGGCACATTGGATGAGATCAAGAAGGTGGCTAAATATAATAAGGATTGTTTCATCGCCCTTGGTCTGGATGAGAAGAAGACAGAATTCGTCTTCGGCTCTGAGTTCCAGTTAGAGCCTGACTATGCTATGGATGTACTCAAACTAGCAAGGCACACGACGCTTAATAGAGCCAAGAGGAGCATGGATGAAATAAGTAGGAGTGCGGAAAATCCGAAGGTTTCACAGATGGTCTACCCGCTGATGCAGGCCATAGACATCACAAGGCTGAACATCGACGTCGCGGTAGGTGGTATGGACCAGCGCAAGATTCATATGCTCGCACGAGAGGGTTTGCCAAAGCTGGGTTTCAAAGCGCCCATCTGCATACATACGCCCATTCTAGTAGGATTGGATGGGGCAAAGATGTCCTCTTCAAAGGACAATTACAT
>JAUWXC010000017.1 GCA_030616565.1 Methanocellales archaeon
ACCTTCACTGGGCCGGGCACGTTGAGGGTGTCCATGAGAGACAGTGCTCCAACCTTCTTGCACTCTTCCATGAACTTCTCCATGGTTTTCAATGGAGCAAGGCCTGAAAATCCTACCACGTCAGCGGTGGCGTCTCCAGCCATCCTCGCCTCCAGATTTCCCGTGTCCAAGGTCTTCAAGTCTGCAATGACGACAGATTCTGGCCTTAGCTGGTGAATCTTCTGCACAACCTCTACGCCGTATCTTTTTATCAGCGGCGTCCCTGCCTCAATTATTATGGCATCGGTCCTCGGCAGGGCCCTAATTACGCCCTCAACCCTCCTCCAATCCGGGATGTCGAGGGCAACCTCCAAATATGGAGGCTTCTTCAAGTTATTTATCCTAAATCCTATCATTGCATGCATAGCTTTATCCTTCTCCTCTAAAACTTTATCTATATCTGGGAATTTTTCTATAGCCCGTTTTATGGCAAGCTTTGTGGCCCCATAGTTATATCTATAAATCCTCTGGTAGTCTTTTCCACGAGGGTGTATGAACACAGAGACTATAATCGCCATATCTTCAACTTCTTCCTTGGGTATAATTCCCTCCTCCACTGCGTCGGCAACTGCCTTTGCCACAGCGCTTTGCGCTGGCCCAAATGTCTTCTCGGCGTCTTCCAGATTTCTTATGGTTACCTTAGGCACTATTAGCGTCGCTGGCTTGACGGGTAGATTGGGGCTTACCACCGCCAAAATAGGCGTGTGCCCCTGTCTGGGCTGGGCCATGGAATTGGCAAATGCCTGACTCATTGCGCCATTTTTACTGCCTATTATTAAGTCTATATGAGCGATTTCCGGCTCCTCTCCAACAAGGGCCTCTCCCACTAGAAATCCGTTGTCAGTCATAATGGTCCACTCGATACTCATAATCCTTGTTTATAGCAAATTCGACAAGCTCGCTTTTCCCGTGCCATATCCTTATATGGATAAATCCGGCTCTATCATCCAAGCCCATGATCTCCCTTACAAAAGTAGGAAAATCAGGCGGGATGGTTTTTTTATTTCTGATAAGGTAATCCAGATAATCCTTGAGGACCATTATCCTACCTTCTTTACCCTTCTCTTTCATTTTTAATTTCAGTTTTTTATGAAATACACTTTCCTGTTCGTCAAGCTCAGCACTCTTATCCAAATTAATCACCATTTTCGCATAGATATTAACAAGGGATAAGTTATAAAAGACCATCGTTTTTGTAGAAAAATGCCGGGAGCGCGATTCGAACGCGCGATCTTCAGATCTCTCACACAACCCTCAAAAGGGTTGATCGTTTCAACGACCCACCTCACTTCGTTCGATGGATCATATAGACGCGTATTTTGATCAACCTTATCTTCTGCTTGCGCAGAAGGAAGGTGTTTCTGCGAAGCAGAAACCACCTTTTTTTAAAAGGTTGGTTATGAGTCTGACGCCTTAACCTCCTAGGCCATCCCGGCTGTTCTTGTTAATCACCATAAAATGACATAACGGTTGTGGTAAAAGACATTTCGCCGAAAGATTTATAGAACACGAGATATATTTTAATTTAAGATAAAGGTGAAAAAGATGAAAGAACGACCAGTGGTGGTACTGGATGAACAGGATGATGAGTTCGCGCGAATCCTCATGGACATAGAGCTGAAGAGGAATGCTGCGAGAACGCTTGTTTATCTGGCAAACGTAAATGAGGCCACATCCAGGCACATAGAATTGGGTGCAGATCTTAGGCAACCAGAAGTGAGTACTGCGATGCGAAAGCTCATGGAGGAGAACTGGGTCGAGGTGCGCGAGATCAAGAAAGAGGGCAAAGGCAGGCCCGTAAAGTGTTATAGATTGGCGGTTCCAATTCAAGATATAGTCAGCAAACTTGAAAGGGCGAAACAGGAGCAGGTGACGAGAGACCTAGAGAGCATTCAGAAACTGAGAGAACTGGGCAACCAAAACATATCCAAAATTTAACTGATTTTTCTTTTCAGAACGTTCACTCCAGCCTTTCGTCCCACATGCACCTCGTCGATGTTTGTAAAAATGCCATGCTCGACTACACCGGGGATGATGGAGATGGTTTCGCTAAGTTTTAGCGGATCGATTATCTTACCGAAGTCCACATCGATGATGAAGTTGTCATTATCCGTTATCGCCGGATCATCTTTTTTCTGGGCCAATCTCAACTGAGGTTTGCCGCCCAGCCCCTTCACCTGCTTCTCTACAAATTTCCAGGCACATGGCAGTACTTCCAATGGAACAGGATGATTTAACACATCCACCAACTTACTCTCCTCAATGGCAACCACAAACCGCTTTGCAGAGCATGCCACGACCTTCTCGCGCGTGTGCGCCCCCCCTCCTCCTTTGATCGCATTTAACTTAGAATCAACCTGATCTGCTCCATCTATCGCCAGATCGGGCGAAGTATGTTCCAACAGTGACGTTAGTGGTATTCCTTCTTCTGTCGCCAACATTTCAGTCCCGTGAGAGGTGGGAACCGCAAGAATGTCCAGACCATCCCTAACAAGTTCACCCAGTCGCCTGATCGTATATGCCATGGTAGTACCCGTTCCCAGACCGATGACCATTCCGTCCCTGACCAACGCTGCCAGGGATTCTCCTGCCATTCTTTTTTCCCTGTCGGACATCGCACTAAGATTGATGTTTGCCATATAAAAAACTTGCATAACAAAAAGATTTTATTGACGTAACCAATGTGTTATGGGGTGACCATGACAAAAATACTCGTAACATACTACTCCAGAACGGGGAACACCGAAGAGCTCGCAAAGGCTGTAGCAGAGGGTGCAAAGGATGCCGGCGGGAATGTCACGCTGAAGAAAGTGGATGAAGTGAGCGTGGAAGAGTTGCCAACCTATGACGGCATCATCATCGGCTCACCGGTGTACTTCGGCGGCATGGCGGCTGATGTGAAAAGGCTCATCGACGAGTCGATAGGCGTCAGAAGGAAACTGGAAAATAAGGTCGGCGCAGCATTCGTAACCTCCAGACACAGGACGGGTGGAAAGGAAACGACGTTACTGTCCATTCTGGAGGCGATGCTGGTGCATGGAATGGTCGTCATCGGCGATCCGATGGAAACGGGAGGGCACTACGGCGCAGCCGGCGCAGATGAACAGGGCAGGAAAGAGGCATATGGTCTCGGGGAGCGAATAGTAAAAATCGCCGAGAGGTTAAGTGTGAGTAAATCTTAAATACAAGTTAGCCAGATTACGGTTGGGAGTGAGTTTAGGCGTCCCATCCCCTCTAGAAAAAAGCCTAGATTCGCTCCTCACCTAATTTTTGTGCATTTCCCAGTTCGCCACCTGGGATATGTTAGAAACGTTTAAGCATCATTTTATCGTACTGTATGAATCTGGAGGATTACAATGGGCAAATCAAAAAAAGCAGAGAGTTGCATATCTTGCGGTGTTAGGCTTGTAGAACCTGGGTTCGTCAGGTTTCCATGTCCTAATTGTGGAGAGGAAATAGGAAGATGCGTAAAATGCCGAAAACAGAGTAACCCATATAGGTGCAAGTGTGGGTTTGTTGGACCGTGAGGTAACGCCTATGGGAGTTATAGTTAAAATCAGGATAATGCCATCAAGTCCAGATACTGACCTAGAGAAGCTTAAGGAAAATATCAAAGCAGTAGTGCCAAAAGATGCAAAGTTATGCGAGATGGGGGAGGAGCCGATAGCATTTGGTTTGAAGGCGATAATAGCAGTGGTCACCGTTGGAGATGTAGAGGGTGGAACTGAAAGGGTAGAAGAGGCGTTTACCAAGGTCGAAGGTGTGGAGGGCGTGCAGGTTATAAGTTTAGATCGCATATAATCCCGTGGGCTCGTAGATCAGTGGTAGATCGCCGTCTTCGCAAGGCGGAGGCCGCGGGTTCGAGTCCCGCCGAGTCCATTGATGAAGAGAATTTTGAAGAATTCTAGTATCATTTTCATATTCGCCGCCGCGCTTGCCTTTGTCCATCCAGACCTAGCTGAACTCTTAGAGCCGTGTCTTATCCCTGCGATCATCGTCCTCATGACGTTCTCCCTAACTGAGATCGAACTGCGGGAATTGGACGTGAGGACAAATCTGAAACCAATACTCGCAGCTCTTGGTTTGAACTACATATTTCTCTCTGGTCTTACCTTGGTGGGAGCGGTCCTCCTGCTCAAAGACGCCTCCTTGTGGAGGGGGTTCATCGTGATGGTCGCCACGCCACCAGCAGTGGGAATCGTCGCGCTCAGCACGCTGTTAAAGGGAGACACCAAGTTTGCATTGGTGGCAAATACATCGATCTACGCATTGTCCATCCTTTTAATGCCAGTTATTCTTCTTTTGTTCTTGGGGAACACGATAAACCCCCTTGAGATACTAAAAATTTTGTTAGAACTGATAGTGCTACCCTTGATCCTCTCAAGGGCGATCGTCCGAATTCCACGTTACGAGCAACTGAAGGAGGATAAAGACATACTCATCAATCTCGGATTTTTCGTGGTGATATATGTGATCATAGGTCTTAATCACGACGTGCTATTGAGCGAGTATGGTCTGTTGATACCCGTGTCCATAATAGGGATCATAAGGACCTTTTTTGCGTGCACAGTAGTGTTCGGTCTTGGCAGGGCGCTCAACATACCCTCGGATAGAAACATCACCTACGCCCTATTTGGCTCGTATAAAAATCTTGGTCTTACTGCAACAATTGCATTGCTCCTTTTCGGAACGAGAGCGACTATCCCGTCAGCGGTTTGCATTCTATTCGAGGTGTTGATGTTCCCATATCTTTCAATGCTGACAAAACGTCAGCGATTGACCCTGTCATAAAAGACTTTTTCCTCGTATGTGATTCTAAAAATCCTGTGATATGGAATCATGGTACCCTCGCGCAAGATGAAAAAGGAAGATGCGATCTTTTCTATCTCATCGCCTCTAACGACCTTCGTGTCGTTCGGTGCCCCCCTATGAACGTAAAATACCTCGCATCTGGATACGTCAAGCCCCCTCCACTTGATCTCATTCAGGATATCCCGCGGATTTCTCGATGTTATCTTTGGCATATGTGTTAGTATTATGGTGGCTATATAGAGGATTGTATATCCATAAGTTTTATCATTCCGACTCTCTATTGACTTCCTAATACACGGAATCCGCTCTTAGGATTGAAACGGAGTAGAAACACGTGAAAAAATACGATGCCATAGTCGTTGGCGCAGGAATCAGTGGACTTCTTACGGCGCTTGTACTCTCGAAGTCGGACGGCGGAAAAGACGTTTTAGTAATTGAAAAAGAGAACCATATCGGTGGCGTTTGTAGGTCTTACAACGTTGACGGTTATACAGTCGATACAGGTCCGCACATCATCACACGGCTTAAAGATGGTCCGCTAAAAAAACTGATGATAAAATATCTTGACACTCCCCCTGTGTTTAAGCCGCACGGAAAATATTATGTTAAAATAAACGGCTCGACAAAGGAGTTTCCATGGACGGTAGCCGATTGGATTCAGTTCAATGTGCTCCCTCTGCGGGACAGGATATCGCTTATCCGGGCGCTTTTTTCCGCACTTGGCACCTCCATGGTAGCACCGAAAAAAATCACCAAAGTCTCGGTGTATGACCATATCAAAAACTATGACCTCTCTGATAGCACGCTGAACTTCGTTAATACCATAGCGCATTTTTTGACCGGCGCATCTATGCATGAGGTGTCAGTGTTCAGGATTTTTGGTTGGAGTGACACAAAGAATATGCAGAAAAAGGTGAGCAGCCTGGTAAACTTCCTCTTCAGGGAAGGGGCAGGAGACCAGGCGTATCCGATGGGCGGCATCAAGAGCATTGTTGATTCGATTGTCAGGTCGTTTCCAGAGGGAAGGGTTGACATCAAGAAGAGTTTCGAGGTAAAAAAGATTCTCATAGAAGGCGATTCGATCAAAGGGGTTTCAGACGGTAAAAATGAATACTATTCTGACACAGTGATATACTCTGGATTCGTATCCGAACTTCCCAAAATGCTTGGTGATGACATACCAGCTGAATATGCCAACAAACTCAACAACGTCACGAATATTTTATCGCTAACAGTATGGCTCGGGCTAAAGAAGAAATATTTTAAAAACGTTGGGTCAGAGATTTTAGTAGGTGATTCAAACGGTGCAGGTGCTTGGGCGATTCCGATAACCAATTACGACCAAAGCCTTGCCCCGCCTGGAAGACAGCTGGTTGGATTCGGATTCATGATTGATGATGCGGATATTGAATCTGTTAAAAAGCGAGCAATGGAGTTTATCTGCAGGCACTGGCCATCGATTGAAAATGATATAGAAATGGTCCACTACCAGGTTTTGGTTCCAGAGAAATCCGTAAACCGCATCAACCAAGTCATCCCATCGCACAGAACCCCAGTTCGCGGACTCTACCTAGTAGGTACCGATACCTCCAAAGCAAGCATGGGGATTACCAGGGCATCATATTCCGTAGTGGAGTGTCTCAAGACCTTAAAAGAGGATGGGAAGATACAATCAGATGTACCTATGTAAAATCACGCGATGGCCCTCCATACATAACTTATCAGCATATAGTTGCCTGTGCCGTATAACCTTTGATGTTTTAACCATGGTGTAGGATTTTCCTATCCATCCTCACGCAGTCTAAATCTATCTTATCTAGATTCTCCATCAACATTTTCCGTCGATGAACTTCGTCCTGCTGTGAATATATAGCCCAGAATTCCTCTTTATCAATGTTCAGCTTTCGACTTATATCTATGAGAAGTTCAACATACGAGGCAATATCAGAAATCCTACCATAGATGCCAGTCAAATCCCGTTCACCGCCACAATGAGGACATTTAACCACATGGGCAATTTTGCCTTCTCCTAGGTCAGTGCTTTTAACAACGACGGAAGGATTGTATTCATACACTTCACCACAGCCCAGACACTCAAACTCCGGGAATAGCGCTTTCTCTCTTGTCCGTTTCTTGCTCATTTTGAAGCCCCCCTCTATCTAAAATAACCTACATGACGCGATCCTATATTAGTATCTGCCACTTTTACTTATCCTTTACGCTACGAATTTTTGAAAACGTTACGTTTAACATTAAAATCCGTAAGTTTTATCGTTTCTACTCTCTATTGACTTCCTAATATGGCAGAATCTACTCTTCGAATTGAAAACGTAGTCGCATCCACTCAGCTCGCTGTTGAATTCGACCTGGAACAAATTGACAAAAAACTGGAAAACACCGAGTACGACAAGGGGAAGTTTCCTGGGCTGGTATACAGGGTCAAACACCCAAAGGCGGCATTTCTAATCTTCAAATCTGGCAAGGTAAACTGCACCGGGGCAAAGAGAATTGATGATGTGAAAAAAGCCACCGAAAATCTGATAACAAAACTGCGCCAGATGGGTGTCGCGATCAAGGAAACGCCTGACATTGTGGTACAAAACATCGTCGCGTCCGCGGATTTGGGTAGGGAACTAAACCTGAATGCGATAGCAATTGGACTGGGCTTGGAGAATGTAGAATATGAGCCGGAAGTATTTCCCGGGTTGGTGTATAGGATCGCGGATCCTAAAGTGGTGGTACTCATATTCAGCTCTGGAAAACTTGTAATCACGGGAAGCAAAACTCCAGAAGACTGCGAGAGGGGTGTGGAAGTCGTACGGCACCAATTAGAGAACTTGGGGTTGTTGTAGCTCCTCATCTTTCTCATACGAACTCTGCATCACTATCCATCGCTCTGCTTAGAATGCGTCCGTCATGTGCATCAATCTCAATAGATCTTGCCAATCCTTTCATCATCCACACCGGGAGATATATCAAATTCAACTCGATGCTGATATCATCTGGGTCTGGTTTGAAGTGTTTGTTTTCAAAAATGAGAGCTTCCCCAGCGACCTCATTGACCTTGACGCACTTCGTATGCTCTTTTATGATTTCTCTGAGAGCGATCTGTCTCGCCTTCTCCTTGGATATCGTCGATTCTATGACCTCATAATTTCCATCTGGAATTTGCGCTTTATCCTGTGCCTCGTATTGCACAAACTTGTTCTCGCCGCTCAGCGCGTTCACAGCGCCGAATCCATCTCCAGATAGACTCAGCGTTTTTGACTTATACTGCTTTCTCTGATCGAATCGATAGCGATACTGCCAGAATGGTATGAACTTGAGCATCGCGCGTTCGATTCTGCCAACGTTATCTCCTGCGATTAGCATGGCATTTTGCTTTGAGATATTGACGGGCAGTGAGCGCAACTGTAGACTAAGACCCGTGGAATCACCACTCTCCTCTATGGGGCCAGTGCTGTCGGTGTCAAATGCAAAGAAATCTGATATAATGCCGGGGGTCTCTGGCGCACCCAGCTCTAAATCAGGTGTTCTCCCCTCCACCTTGGCCAAGAATACCCTGCCGATTTCTGCCTCCAGCCCAGCCCTATCCCATAGGGATATGCCATTCTGCTCTGCAAAACTTTGCGCGTCAGGAGAGAACGATGCGGTTGTAACAAGCAAACCACGTCCTCCTTGGGCCCTGACCATTTCTTCCATGCGTTTTACGTCATAGTAGCTGCCGTCCCGGCTGAATATGATCAACATCTTCTCTGTGCCTTTCTGCACGATGAGCATGTCATCTCCGGTTCTAAAATCAAAAGAAGTGCTGACCTCATACCCATACGCGGTGAAAATATCTCTTAGCAAATCATACATTGCACTGCTCATGTCCATCCCCTAACTGTAATCTAATTTTCTCGTTCAAGATACTTATAAACTTCTCTTCTGCCCCCCTGGGAATCGTCGCTCCGGCTGCGATATCGTGCCCGCCACCGGTCCCTCCCACCTGCTCAGCCGCCCCTCTAAGTGCAACCGCCAGATTCAATCCCCGCCCAACCAGGTCTTGTGTCCCCCTAGCTGAGACCTTTATACCGCCTTCTGCATCAGCAAGCGCGATTATCGGCAACGCTCTATTGACACCTTCTATGCCAGCGCTCATTCCGGCAACGATGCCTACTATCGTGTCCTGTATGTTGTCCCCCGCGTGGAAGTATTGCAGATTTTCCAGCGTTATCACGCCCTTGTCTCTGACAAAATTCAAGCCGTTCGAAAGATTGTGCCTGTGCTGCGCCAGCAGATTGTGTGCGAACGTATATGCATCACCCCTGTCCCCCATGCATACTGCCAATCCAATCTCTGCATGGCCATAACGCGCTGTGGCATTCAACAGCGTGGAGTACTCGGACGCATCCCTCGGCTCCGTTCCCTCCTCTTCCTTGAGCAATGTATATACCTCGCCTACCAAGCGTTCGACTTTGTATGGTGGTATGCCTGACGCCATGCACAATCGCATCAATCCTGAGACGATCTGCTGCTTTTCGTCTTTGTGCAGCTCGATCCACCTGCGCCAGTCATCTTCCTTCAGCTTGATGCCCAAATCGGAAAGGAATCTCAAACATCCCTCCTTATCACCCGTGATTCCCGGTATGTAGGGGTATGAGCAGTACTCCAACAACTTGTGAACTGGTCTGGTCTGGCGGCCGAATAACCTGATGTCGGGCTCAAATGATAAAACACCAGCTTCGACGCCTTCTTCTAAAATTTGGCGATTTATGCCAATTAATCGTCCTTCGCGTGAGTCCTGCAGGTCTCCAACTGCGCCTACGACCGCTAAATCCGCTAAATCCCGATTTGAGCCCATTGCTCGCCCTATCAGGTAGGTCGCCCCAGAGCCGCTCAACTCGTTGGCACCGTTGATGCCGAAAAGGTGGGGGTTGAGATGACATACTCCTCCTCCAGATGGCTGGTGATGGTCAGCAATTACAACATTCATGCCGAGCGCATTAATCTGGTCTATCATCGTAGAGCCAAGGTCGGTAAAAATGGCGAGTTGCTTGCCTATATCTGCGATTTCATTTAGCGCCGCTGAATCAAGCTGCTTTAAAAATCGCACTTCATAATCTATGCCCTCTCGCTCAAGCATTTTACACATGATGGCTGCAGACGCTACTCCATCGGCGTCGATGTGCGAGATTACGAGGGCTTCGCTGTGTCCTTTGATATGTCTGGCGCATTCACCTGCTTTCTCGAATAGTGGGTGCATTATGACATTATTTATCAAAATGTACAATAAGCTTTGCTACCAA